>JACDBJ010000207.1 GCA_013695005.1 Pseudonocardiales bacterium | reverse complement strand
CGGCAGTCACTGCCGTAGGCGCGGCGGTGGCCGGTGCGGTCGGTCAGCTCCGCTTCGGCTCCGGTGGCATCGAGGACTCCCGGCAGGCCATCGGCGCCCTGAGGCCCGCCACCCCGGTACCGGCGGTCCCGGCCGGCGCGGACTTCGCCTCACTCGGGACGCCGACGTTCATCACGCCCAACGCCGACTTCTACCGGATCGACACGGCCAACCTGCTGATCCCGCGCACCGCGGCGGAGAGCTGGTCGATGAGCATCCACGGCATGGTCGATCGCGAGCTGAAGCTGACCTATGCCGACCTGATGAACCGGCCGCTGGTGGAGAAGACGATCACGCTGACCTGTGTGTCGAACGAGATCGGCGGCGAGCTGATCTCCACATCCAACTTCGTCGGTGTGCCGCTGCGTGACCTGCTGATGGAGGCCGGTGTGCAGCCGGGCGCCACCCAGATCTTCACCACCAGCGAGGACGGCTGGACATGCGGTACGCCCACCGACGTGGTGATGGAGCCCGACCGAGGCGCGCTGCTGGCGATCGGGATGAACGGTGAGCCGCTGCCGCTGGAGCACGGGTTCCCGGTGCGGATGGTCGTGCCGGGCCTGTACGGGTTTGTCTCGGCCACCAAGTGGCTGGCCGACATGGAGCTGACCACGTTCGAGGCCGCGCAGTCCTACTGGCTCAAGCGTGGCTGGGGCGAGAAGGCTCCGATCAAGACGCAGTCGCGCATCGACAAGCCCAAGCCGTTCGAGCGCGTCGACGTCGGCAAGGTGACTGTCGCCGGGGTGGCCTGGTCCCAACACCGCGGCATCGACCGGGTGGAGGTGCGCGCGGACGACGGGCCGTGGGTCGTCGCCGAGCTCGCCACCGAGGTCAGCACCGACACCTGGCGAATGTGGCGCGCGGATCTGGAGCTCGGCGCCGGCAGCCATACGCTGCAGTGCCGCTCGACCGACCGGACCGGCGCGACCCAGCCCGTCGAACGCGTCGACCCGATCCCCGACGGTGCCACCGGATGGCACTCCGTGATCATGACAGCGGCCTGATCGCGCCGGCTTTCGCAGGCGGTCGAGGAAGCTCGGTGGGCTGCGCTGGCGCAGCCGGGCCCACACAGCCCGCTGCTGCGACGGCCAACAGGCCGACAAGCAGAGCGGATACAGCCGGATTGCGCATGAGCGCAATGTTAGGGCCACGTACTCGAGCGCCCTCCCAGTCCTAGGGTCACGGGTTCACGCTGCACAGCGACGCCGAAAGGTTTGGTCGGCCGGCGCCCGGCGGACCAAGATCGCTATTTTGTGCCTGCGTTCACATGCGGCTACCGTGTTCGCTGAGCGCCGGTGCGCCCCCGTCTGGGGAGAACTCCGCCCGGCCAGCCTCACACCTCATGGAGACGCCAGCGTGACACGGGAGCGGTCGATCCCGGAGGCTGCCCTCCCGCGGTTGGCTCTCTACCTGCGGGTCCTCGGCGAGCTGACCGAGAACGGCGCCGAGCGCGTCTCCAGCGACGAGCTGGCCAGCGCCACCGGCGTGAACTCCGCGAAGCTCCGCAAGGACCTCTCCTACATCGGCTCGAACGGCACCCGGGGCGTCGGCTACGAGATCGCCCCGCTGATGCACGCGCTCGAGGGCACGCTCGGCCTCACGCAGAACCGCTCGGTGGCGCTGGTCGGGATCGGCAACCTCGGGCACGCGCTGGTCGGTTACAGCGGCTTCGCCGAGCGGGGCTTCCGGATCTCCGCGCTGTTCGACGTCGACCCCGACCTGGTCGGCATCCCGATCGGCGGCATCGTCGTCGAGCACACCCGCCGGATCCCCGAGGTGTGCCCGGAGCGCGGCGTCACGATCGGCGTGGTCGCTACGCCGGGCCAGGCCGCGCAAGGTGCCTGCGACCTGCTCGTCGACGCCGGCGTGCGGTGCATCCTGAACTTCGCCCCGGTGGTGCTCCAGGTGCCGTCGGAGGTCGACGTCCGCAAGGTCGACCTCGCGGTCGAGCTGCAGATCCTGTCCTTCCACGCCAGCCAGCACGGCCCGGGGACGCTGCCAAGGGTGGTAAACCGGTGAGTGTGCTGGTCGTCGGGCTGTCCCACCGCAGCGCACCCGTCGACGTTCTCGAGAAAGCAGTGGTCGCGGCGCAGGACGTGCCCAAGCTGCTCGACGAGGTCTTGCGGGGCACGCACGTCTCCGAGGCCCTCGTCCTCTCCACCTGCAACCGCGTCGAGGTGTACGCGGTGGTCGATGCCTTCCACGGCGGCCTGACCGAGATCTCCGCGGTGCTGGCCCGCCGCGCCGGGATGGACCTGGGCCAGCTCACAGACCACCTCTACGTGCACTACGCCGGCTCCGCCGTCGAGCACCTGTTCGCCGTTGCGGCCGGGTTGGACTCGATGGTGGTCGGCGAGACGCAGATCCTCGGCCAGCTCCGCAGCGCGTACGCGGCGGCCGCGGAGGCCGGCTCCACCGGGCGGGTGCTGCACGAGCTGTCCCAGCAGGCGCTGAGGGTCGGCAAGCGGGTGCACACCGAGACCGGTATCGCCGCCGCGGGCGCTTCGCTGGTCTCTGAGGCGTTGGCGGTGGCCGCGGGCCCACTTGACGGGCTCACCGGCCGGGTCGCGCTGCTCGTCGGCGCCGGGTCGATGGGCGCGTTGACCGCCGCTCACCTGCGGCG
>JACDBJ010000175.1 GCA_013695005.1 Pseudonocardiales bacterium | reverse complement strand
GCGGTGAGCACCGCGACCTCGAGTAGCGGCTGGCCGCCGAGGCTCAGGGCGTCGACCTCGCTGGTCAGAGCCAGGTTCACGACGTAGACGAACAGCGAGGTCGCGCCGGCCTGCAGGTGCGCCTGCCAGGGCCCGACGTGGCCCGCGGCGCGGAACGTGATGTCGCGGTGCGCCTCGGTGTTGACGAGTGTGGCGACCAGCAACGCGCCGAAGCTCGCGATCGCCGGAGCGCTGAACTCGCGCAGCAGCAGGTACAGCACGGCCTGCCCGCCGGTGGTGGCGATACCGATAGCGGCGTACCACGCCAGATCGCGCTTCAACCGTGGCATCGCGCACCCCCTGCCCTCGTCTCTGGCTGCAACTCGACCGTACGACTGGTCGGCACCAAAATCAATGTCAGTTGAACTAATAGCGACGTGGGTTGCGTCACGAGCAAGGCAAGCGATGTCGGCGCATGTCAAGATACATACCGATTTAGTATTCAAGGCGGTATGCTGCGCGTATGACTCAGGTGGCGGTGCGGCTCGACGGCGACGAGCTCGCCGAGCTGGACCGACTGGTGCGGGCCGGCACCTATCCGTCGCGTGCGGCGGCGATCAGGGCCGCGCTCGCCGCGCAGCGACGCGCCGAGGAGGACCGTCGGCTAGCCGCCGCCTACGCCAAGGCGTACGGCCGCCGGCCGCAGAGCGCCACTGCCGCAGGTGTAGGCGCGGGTCGGTCATCAGTCGCCGAGTTCTATGGCGACGAGCCGGAGTGGGACGACGACGCTCCATGATCGGCGGCCTGCATCGCGGCAGCGTGTGGGTGGCCGACTTCGAGCCGCCGATCGGCCGGCGGCCGGTGGTCGTGCTCACCCGCGACGCCGCGATTCCCGTCCTCACCAACGTGACGGTCGCGCTCATCACCCGCAGCGCCGTCGGTAGCCCCGCCGAAGTCCCGCTCGGCGCTGCCGAGGGCCTGCGCCAGGACTGTGTCGCCAACTGCGACAACATCCACACCGTCGCCGTGCGGCAGCTCGTCAGCCGCGTGGGCGAGCTCGGACCAGAACGACTGCAGCGGCTGGCCGGCGCAATCCGGATCGCGCTGGACGTCTGACGTCGACTGCGGGCGTTAATCTCCGCGGATGCCGACGGACTACTCAGACCTGCGCGCGCTGTTCATCAACTGCACGCTCAAACGCTCGCCGGAGCAGTCGCACACCGAGGGCCTCGCCAAGATCTCGATGGGGATCATGGCCAAGAACGGCGTCCAGGTGGACACGATCCGGGCTGCGGACCACGACATCCCCGCCGGCGTCTGGCCGGACATGACCGAACACGGCTGGCGCGCCGACGAGTGGCCCGCGATCTTCGAGCAGGTGCAGGCCGCGCAGATCCTGGTGCTGTGCACGCCGATCTGGCTCGGCGAGAAGTCGTCGGTCTGCACCAAGATCATCGAGCGGCTGTACGGCAACAGCCACCTGCTCAACGACGCCGGCCAGTACCGCTACTACGGCAAGGTCGGCGGCTGCCTGGTGACCGGCAACGAGGACGGCATGAAGCACTGCGCGATGAACGTCCTCTACTCCCTGCAACACCTCGGCTACACGATCCCGCCACAGGCCGACGCCGGCTGGATCGGCGAGGCCGGGCCGGGTCCGTCCTACCTCGACCCCGGGTCAGGCGGCCCGGGCAACGACTTCACCAAGCGCAACACCACCTTCATGACGTGGAACCTCATGCACCTCGCGCGGATGCTGACCGACGCCGGCGGTATCCCGGTACACGGCAACCAGCGCTCGGAGTGGGATGCCGGCTGCCGCTTCGACTCCGAGAACCCCGAGCACCGCTGAGCCGATGGCCGAGCTGAGCTGACGTTCCCGCCGAGGCGATCATGGCGCGCGGCGCGGCAGGCGATGGGCCTCGGGACATGGCCGCATGACGCCTACACTTCGCCCCCGTGGAGTGGTTGCTGACCGCGTTGTTGATCGCGTGCAGTCTGGGGATCCTGTGGTTCACCGGGTACCTGCTGTACCGCCTGCTCAACGCCGACCCGCGATGACCGCCGACTCGCCAACGAGCCGCAACCGGCCTCGCTTCGAGGACCCGCCGGTGCCCGACGACAGCGCCAACCTGCGCGAAGGACCGGACCTGCACCCGCAGTGCGCGCCGCTGCTGCCGCTGGTCGGGGTGTGGCGGGGCGCCGGGCAGGTGGTCTACCCCACGATCGAGGGGCCGTTCCACTTCGGCCAGCAGCTGGTGTTCGCCCACGACGGCCGCCCGTTCCTGAGCTACGAGTCCAAGGCGTGGCTGCTCGACGGCGAGGGCGGCGAGGTGGTTCGGCCGGCGGCCCGCGAGAGCGGCTGGTGGCGGCCGCAGTCGGACGGCACCCTCGAGGTGCTCATCACCCACGCCACCGGCATCGCGGAGATCTACTACGGCGAGGCGAAGACGCTGACCTCGTGGGAGCTCGCCACCGACCTCGTCGCCCGCACGCACACCGCGCAGGACGTCACCGCGTCCAAACGGCTCTACGGGCTCGTCGAGGACGGCGACCTCGCCTACGTCGACGAACGCGCAATGATGGGCCAGCCGTTGCAGCCGCACCTGTCCGCCCGGCTGACCCGGTGGGCCGGCTGACGTCCCGATAGCGTCCGGCGCGTGCGCGTCCTGCCCTACGGTCCTTCCGCGCTGCTGGTCGAGCTGGACTCCGTCGACCAGGTCCGCGCGGTGCATTCCGCCCTGCGCGAGGCCTACCGTGCCGGCCGGCTGCCGGACGTCGTGGAGCTGGTGCCGGCGGCGCGAACCGTGCTCGTCGCGGTCCGCCCTGGCTCGTCGGACCTGCACGCGGCGCGCGCGGAGCTCAGCGC
>JACDBJ010000170.1 GCA_013695005.1 Pseudonocardiales bacterium | reverse complement strand
GCGCTGAGCTGCGCGGCCAGGCGCCGCGGCCGAGTCCCGTTCGCCCTGCTTGAGCTGCGCCTGCACGAGCAGGAGCTGGATCGGAGCCGTCAGCTCGGTCTCGGGGTGCTCACGCAGGAAGCGCTCGATCCGCGACATCGCAAGGTCGGCCTCGCCGCGCGCCAGGTGCAGCTCGACCTGCGGCCGGACGGCGTAGCTGTCGTGCTCGGCGCCGACCAGCAGCTGCGATGCCTCCTCCAGCCGGCCCTGCCGGACCCGGAGCACGGCCAGGCGCACGACGGCCGACCGCCGCAGCGCGCGGTACGTCTGCTCGTAGAGCTCGGCCGACACCTCGAGCTGGTGCTCAGCGTCTGACCACCGGCCGGCGGCGATCAGGATCCCGCCGTAGTGCGTGCGGCAGATCGCGCTGATCGGCCGGTGGTTCGTGCGGGCGACGAAGCCCTCGGCCAGCTCGAGCCAGTCCTCCGCACGACGGACGTCGGAGGTGACCTCGCAGGCATGCAGCATCTTGCAGTACATCGAGCCGACGGCGATCAGGTCGCGCACCTCGCCGCCGGCCACCGCCGCGAGGGCCTCGTCGAGCAGCGCCATCCCTTCGTCGACGCTGCCCTGTAGCACCAGGTGCAAGCCGCGGTGGCTCATCACGTCGAAGACCGTGTCGGTGTCCCCCGCCCGGCGGGCGATGTCGACCGCCGCCGCGAGGTGCCGGTCGCGCACCTCAGGGTCGGCGGCCATGTTCGCCTGGGTCAGCTCGATGCGGGCACGCTCGGAACTGTCTCCGGTGGCCTCGATCAACGTCCGCGCCCGCGCCAGCCAGCCGCTGAACGCGGCGCGGTTGCCGTAGACCACGCCGTAGAGGAAGGCGACGAACCGGGCGCACATCGCCGCGCTGACGTCGTCACCCGCCACCCGGAACAGCTCGAAGGCACGCTCGCGCTGCTCGATCGCCGCGCCGTACTCGCCCTGGAAGAACAGGGCCTGCGCCAGGCCGTCGAGCGCCTGCGGTGTCTCCTCGCGGCGCAGCGCTGCCTCGAAGCTGCGCTGGGCGGACGGCCAGTCGGCGCGCTCCACGGCGGCCTGACCATCGGTCAGCAGCCCCGCGAGCTCGGCGTCCACGACGTCATCATCCACGGCAACCTCCCGTGCCGAAATGGGTGATCTCCCCTATGCGAACGGGTCGCTGAGCTGCGCAGGATGCGGGCAGAGCAGGCCGGACAGCTGGAGGCACTGATGAAACGGTTCGTCGCGGTGGCGATCGCGGGCGCCGCATTTGCGATGCTCATCGGGCCGCGGGGCCCGCTCGGCGGCTTCTGGCGCCCGGCCGCGGAGGCTCCGAAGCCGCAGGGCGCGCTGCTCGCGGGCTTCGTGGCCGAGGGCATCGCCGAGGCGATCGCCTTCGGCATCGGCGTGGCCATCCTGCTGCTCGGCCGGAGCTGGTTCGCCAGCCGGACCGCGACCCCGGCGCGGGGAACGACCGCATGGCTGGCCGCGGTCTGGCTGTTCGCGTCCTGGATGCCACACGCCGCGCTGCACCTGCACATCGGACTGCAGCCCGAGCGGTTGCTGGCCGTGGAATGGATCTTCCACGTCGGCGCGGTCATGGCGCTGGCCGCGCTGCTGTGGGCACTCACGACGAACACCCGCCCCGCACCCGACCACACCGCCGTCCAACGCGCATCGATCGGAGAGGCACGATGACCACCGCCCCGAGCACGAACAACGGCACCGACACCCGCGACATGCTCGTCGTGCACTCCGCCCTGCGGCGCGAGTTCCGGCTCGTGCCCGGCCTGGTGAGCGGGGTGGCTGCTGGCGACCGGGACCGGGCGGAGACCGTCGCGGCGCACCTGGAGTTGATGACCTGGTTCCTGCACCACCATCACGAGACCGAGGACCGCATTCTCTGGCCGATGCTCGAGCAGCGGGTGCCCGACGAGCTGGCGCCAACCGTCGCGCTCATGCAGGCGCAGCACGAGGGCATCGACGAAGCCGTCCAGGCCTCGCAGCGGCTCACCGCGCAGTGGAGCGATACCGCGGCGGACAGCGAGCGCGACGAGCTGGCGCGGTCACTCGCCAGGCTGTACGAGCTGCTGGTCGAGCACCTCGACGCCGAGGAGCAGCGCGTCCTGCCGCTGGCCGCCGGTTGCATGACACCGGCCGAGTGGGGCCAGCTGGGTCGCCAGGGAATGGCGGGCGTCTCGAAGCGCCGGCGGCCGCTCATCTTCGGGATGTATGCCTACGAGGGCGCTCCTGACGTGATCGCGATGATCCTGGCGCGGGCCCCACGGCCGCTGCGCGTGATCATGCCGCGGCTCGGCCCCAGGGTGTTCTCTCGCTATGCCCGCCGGGTCCACGGCACGCCGACACCCTGACCCCAGTGCGTGGGGCGGGTGAGCGACGCGGGCAACTGGGTCGTGTGATCGCCGTTGGCGGCGTTCACCTGGAACTGGGTGAGGAAGACGCAGCTGCTGAGGTCGGCGCCGGTGAGGTCGGCGCCGCGGAAGTCGACGCCGATGAGGTCGGCCATCCGCAGGTCGGCCGCGCGTAAATCAGCTCCGATGAGGTACGCCCCGCGCAGGTTCGCGCCGCTCAGGTCGGCGCCGCGGAGGTCCTTGCCGACGAGGTCGGCTCCCCTGTGGTCGACCGGCCGCCCGGGCGCCTCGGCTCGCACCAGCTCGCTCGTGCGGAGCAGCAGGGTGTTGACGCTCTCCCGGTGCGCGGCCACGTCCAGCTCGACCAGTTCGTCCGGTCCGCCGCGGGTGAGACGTCCGGTGTGATCGAGCGCCACCCTGAGCTCGGCGTGCAGCGAGCGGGCCTGGGGCAGCGAGAGCGCCTCGGTGAGGTACCAGAGCAGCTCGTGCAGCTGCCGCATGATCGTGAAGACCGTGAACATCTGCGGAGCGACATCCGGCGTCGTACGCCAGTCCTGCCCGGCGAAACTCACCTGCACGACCTTCTGCCCCGCGCCGAAGCAGTCGTAGACCGCACAGCCAGGGAAGCCCCGCTCCCGCAGCGTGCTGTGGATGCCGCAGCGGAAGTCCGGCTGCAGGTTCGGGCACGGTTGCCCCGCGGCCTTGTCGATCGCGAAGTCCGCCGACGCTGAGAACGCCGGTGCGACGCAGCAGAGCCCGGCGCAGCGCTCGCAGTCAGCTCGAAGGTCGTCGAGTCTCACGCCGTGAGAGCCGACACCATCAGCGCGATGATCACGGTGTTGAACACGAAGGTCAGGACCGCGTGGCCGGTGACGACCTTGCGCAGCCGCGTCGAGGTCGCGGTGCTCCATAAGACCCAGGAGAGCAGCCCCAACGACAGGCACAGTAGAGCAGCCCAATCGGACGCGGCAGGGTCAGGGCCAGCACATAACCCAGCGCGTAGGTCGACGGCAGGGAGATGGCGAACGCAACCCAGCCCCGGATGTGCTCGTGACGCAGTCGGGTCAACGGCTTGGTTGCCGCGGCGGGCTCGGCAGGGTTTGGCGATGACGTCGGCGCGGTCATCGGGCCAGGCTAGCGATCACCGGTCAGGTCAGCATTGTCTGGTCCAGCAGCGAGATCGCGTAGCGCCACGACCGGTCACGGCCGCGGAGCGCGACGTGGATCGCACCTGCGCCGAGCACCAGTGCGGTGTCGCGCACCTGCGCCACCCACCGCACGTCGGCGAGGTAGCTGCGCTCCCGAGCCCACATGCCCACGACCACGCCGGTGATCTCCGCCCGGCCGTGGGCTTCGCCAGCCTCCTGCGCAAGTAGCACGGCACGCGGGTCGAACAGGCGGCCGACCGCAGCCGTGTCTCGGAGCACGAACGCGTCCTCGAGCAACGTCTCGAGCTCCTCGGGCGTTCGTGCTCCCGGCGTGATCATGGCCGTCAGAAGTTCAGGCCGTGGCGCTCGACGATCGGCATCGTCGCTTTCAAGTCGGCCTCGCAGCCGTAGCCGCTCGTCAGCCTCGACAGCTCGTCGGGGTCGGGGAACTGGTCCCGGGTGCCGAGGACGCGGAAGAGCTCCTCGAGGCCACCGGGCGAGATGAACTCGAGGATTCGGACCGGCGTGTCGCCGGCATTCCAGAATGTGTGCCACTGACCTCGCGGCTTGAAGATCAAATCGCCGGGCTGCCCGAAGACCTCCTCGTCTCCCAGCAGCGCACCGACGCTGCCTTCCAGGACGTAGCTGTACTCGTCCTCCTTCGTGTGCAGGTGCAGCGGCGCGGCCAGCACCCGCGGTCCGAGGGTGTGCTCGACGACCGAGAAGCGGCCGCCGGTCTCGGTGCCGTTGATCATGAAGCGATCGGAGGCCTCCGGTGGGCCGAGGATCTGGCCGTCCTTCGGCCCGAGCACGCGAGCGGTGGGCTTGCCGGTCATGGTTCCTCCTGTTGTCGTGAGTCACCGACGACGCTAGGCAGCCCCGACCGGCGAGCCCATTCCACAAAGCTGGTATTTGCGGCTCAGGGCGCGAGCCGTAGCGTGCTGGCATGGTCGAGGACGTCAGGCAGCGTGCGCGGGACAAGATCGCGCAGCTCGCGGGGCGGGGAGGCGACCTCGTCACCTTCTGGCAGGAGTCGTCCGAGGTCATCGCGCACGCCTTGCCGTACTACTTCTCGCCCTGCTGGTACACCCTCGATCCCGCCTCGCTGCTGATGACGAGTCACTTCCAGGACGGTCTGCCGGAGTTCCCGCGAGAGTGGCTCGAGGCGGAGTACCTCTCCGACGACGTCAACAAGCTGGTCGACGTGGCGCGCTCGGACCGCGGCGTGTCCACGCTGCACGAGGCGACCGGCGGCGACCCGAGCTCAAGCCCGCGCTGGCAGGCCAACATGGAGTACGGCGGTGATCAGGAGATGATCGCCGGCCTGCGGACTCGCAGCGGCGAGGTGTGGGGCGCGGTCGGCCTCTACCGCGAGCCGGGCGAGCCGATGTTCGACGCCGACGACGTCCGGTTCGTGCAGGCGGTGTCGCCGTACCTGGCCGAAGGCGCCCGGCGGGCATTGCTGGTCGGAGAGGCCACCGAGCCGGAGACCCTCGACGGGCCAGGCCTCGTCGTGCTCTCCGCCGATTACAAGGTCGAGTCCACCACCCCCGGGGTCGAGCGGTGGCTGGCCGAGCTGCCGGACGGGGACTGGGACGCGGGTCGCCTGCCGACCGCCGTGCTCTCCGTTGCCGCCCGCGCCAGCCGGACCGCCGAGGCGCCCGACGAGCCCGGGGAGGTTGCGGTCGTCCGGGTGCTCGCCCGCTCCGGTACCTGGGTGGTACTGCACGGTGCCTCGCTGGTCTCCGACGGCTCGCGCCGGGTCGCGGTGATCGTCGAACCCGCGCATCCGGCACGGATCACGCCGCTGCTGATGGCCGCCTACGGGCTGACCGAACGAGAGCAGGGCGTCACCCGGCTGGTGCTGCAGGGCAACTCCACGACCGAGATCGCCGAGCAGTTGGTGGTCTCCACGCACACCGTCCAGCAGCACCTCAAGAGCGTGTTCGACAAGACCGGCGTGCGCAGCAGGCGCGACCTCGTCGGCAAGGTCTTCTTCACCCACTACGAGCCGCGGGTGCGGGACAACGAGCACCGCGCGACCGACGGCCGGCCACTGCGCGGCAGCCCGGTGGGCTGAGCCAAGTCAGGAGCTGAGGCCCCACTCGGCTTTGGCCTCGCGAGTCTTGACCATGATCTCGCGGAACTCCTTGTTGGACGCCAGCCGGGCGTTGACCTTGACCTTGACGGTCTCGTCGTTCTTCCACGGCGTGGTCCAGGCCTCCAGCACCTCGACCTGCGCCGCGGCCCGGATTTCCTCCATGCGCGCCTGCCATGCCGCAACCTGCGCACGGGCGGCCTCGATGTCGGCCGGCTGCTCGCTCATGTCAGATCAACGACTCGGGCATCGCGGTGAGCTCCCCACCGACGTCGCCGGTATTGACCACCCCGGCCGGCTCGATCAACAGGATCGACGTCTCCTGCTCGGCGTGCGGCTTGTGCCGCATCCCTTGCGGGATCGTCACCGACTCCCACGGGCCGAGCACGATCTCCCCCTCGGGCGTGTCGATCGTCAGCTCGCCGTCCAGGACGAGGAAGACCTCGTCGGTGTCGTCGTGCTGGTGCCAGACGAAGTCGCCCTGCACCTTGACGATCTTGAGCTCGTAGTCGTTGAGGCGGCCGACGATCTTGGGCGACCAGTGGTCGCTGAACTGCGCCAGCTTCTCGTCGAGGTTGACCTTCTCCACCACCGCGCCAGCCTGGCACAACCCGATCAGCCGGCCAAGGCGATGAGCCCGACGGCCACGACCAGTACCCCGGCCGGGATGAACCAGACGGTCCCCGACACGTCGGCCAGCGCGAAGATCGCGATGGCGAAGCCGAGGCCGATCGCGCCGGCGATCCCCCACCGCAGCGCGGCCCGGTAGTTGCGGCCGGCGTCGGCCTTGAGCGGGGCCATCACGAGGCCGATCGCGCCGAGGGACCCGAGGACTGCCACCGCTGCCGCCATCTGCCGCGCCTCCGTCACTGGTGGGCGCTCACTATCCCGGACGTTGCGCGGACACTGCGACATCTGGGCGGTCTCGACCACTCCGACGAGCGGTCTGCGTTGACCGGTGTCGTGCGCGTGCGGCACGGTCGAGGTCCAGCCGCTCACGACCGTCGGGAGTTCCCGTGTCGCTCATCGTGCCCGCCGATCTGCAGGCCAAGGTCATCTCCGACGAGCCCACCGACGAGGACTTCCTCACCTGTGTCCAGGACTCCCTGCCCTACGCGTACGGCCTGGTCGCGGCGCTCTGCGAAGAGCTGTCGCACACCGACTCCGAGTTCGTGGACAACGTCGTCCCCCCGCCGGACGAGCAGGCGCGCGGCCAGCTGTTGCGGGCGCTGGCCAGCGACGCGATCCGGGGCGCGCTGGAACGGCATTTCGGCGTCAGGCTGGCCTTCCAGAACTGCCACCGGCTGGCGACGTTCCGGCCGGACGCCGCGGGCGGCGAGACCTACGCGGAGTTCACCTCACCCCGCGCTCAGCTGCTCAACCAGAGCCCCGAACTGGTCGACTGCTGACAGCCGCCCGGCGGGCGCTGAGGACGACGGCGAGCGGCCACAGAGCCTGGGAGCCGGCGGCGATCCGCTCGAAGAGGCCGACGCGGGTGTCCGAGGCGAGCGCGACGGCGAACGCCGCGACGAGTGCCAGCAGCACCCCGGCGGCGATCACCGACACCCGCCGGCGCAGGCTCCACGGCACCCCCGTGCCCTTCCGCCCGCCCAGCGCCGGCCACCCCGCGAGCGCGAGGAAGGCGACGCCGGCCGCGAGGACGTGCGCGCGCGACGTGCCCTCGGCGGGCAGCG
>JACDBJ010000136.1 GCA_013695005.1 Pseudonocardiales bacterium | reverse complement strand
ATCCAGGCGCCGATGCTCACGCACCTGACCTGGTCGACGCTCATGCTGCGCTTCCTGCCCCGGCTGTTCCGCTGACGGCCCGCCACCCGCGCTCAAGATCCCCGCGAGCGGCACGTCACCGTCGTCCCGGCAGCGCTGAGGTGACGCTCGCGGCGATCATGGACGGGGCTGAGGCGGCGCCGCCGCGCTCGTAGGCTGAGCTGGTGGCCACTCCGCCCAGGATCGTGTCGCTGTTGCCGTCCGCGACCGAGATCGTGTGCGCGCTCGGGCTGGTGGACCAGCTGGTCGGCGTCACGCACGAGTGCGACCACCCGGCCGAGGTGGTCGGCAAGCCGGTCCTCACCGCGAGCCGGATCTCGCACGAGACGATGACCAGCGCCGAGATCGACCACGCCGTCCGCTCGCAGCTCGACGGCCACGGCTCGATCTACGATCTCGACGAGCCGCTGCTGCGCGGGCTGGCGCCCGACCTCATCCTCACCCAGGAGCTGTGCGACGTCTGCGCCGTCAGCTACCGGACCGTGGAGCAGGCCGCCCGCCGGGTGGAGACCGACACGACGGTCGTGTCGTTGGAGCCGAACACGATCGCCGACGTCCTGGCCAACATCCGCACTGTCGGCGAGCTGACCGGCACCGCCGCGGCCGCCGACGCGTTCGTGGCCCAGCTCCACGCCCGGCTGGACGCGCTCGGCACGGCCGCCGCCAAGATCACGGACCGGCCGCGCACCCTCGTACTGGAGTGGCTGGAGCCGCCATTCGCCCCCGGCCACTGGGTGCCCGAGCAGGTGGCACTCGCCGGTGGCGACCCGTCGTTTGGCAGCGCCGGCGCCGCGTCGCGGACCACGACCGCCGAGGAGATCGCCGGCTACGCGCCGGAGGTGATCGTGCTCGCGCCCTGCGGGTTCTACGCCGCCGACACCCTGCGGGCGCTACCGCAGGCGCAACTCCCGGCCGGCTGGGACGAGCTGCCGGCCGTCCGCGCCGGCAACGTGTGGGCGGTCGACGCGACGTCGTACTTCAGCCGCCCGGGGCCACGGCTCGTCGACGGCGTGGAGATCCTCGCGCGCATCCTGCACCCGGAGATCTTCGGCGTGCCCGAGAACCACCACGCCATCCACGTGCCGCACTGAGAGCATGGCCTCCGTGGGTGACGACCAGACCAACGAGCGGGTGTTCGACGACGACGAGCGCGAGGCCCGCTGGCGGGCCAGGTTCACCGCCCCGCGACTGACCCGGCCCAGCTGGGCGCGCGACGCGCCGGACCGCAGCGTCTACGCCTCCAACGCCAGCGGCACCTGGGAGCTCTACGCCTGGGACCGGGCCACCGACACCCACCGCCAGTTCACCGACCGCCCCAACGGCACCGTCCACGGCACGGTCAGCCCGGACGGCGAGCAGCTGTGGTGGTTCGCCGACACCGATGGTGACGAGTTCGGGCACTGGGTCGTCGAGCCCTTCGCCGGCCGCCCGCCCAGCGCAAGACCGCAACCGGCGCTCCCGGGCGTCCCCGACGCGTACTCCGCCGGCTTGGACATCGGTCGCAAGGTCGTCGCGGCCGGCTCGTCGGGCGAGGCCGGCAGCTCGATCTGGGTTCGCCGCACGCCTGACCAGCCGGCCGGGATGATCTACCATCACGTCGAGGACGCGGGTGTCGGCGGGTTGAGCGACGACGAGACGCTGCTCGCGATCGGCCACTCCGAGCACGGCGACTCGCGGCACCCGGCGGTGCGGGTCCTGCGGGTGGCCGACGGTTCTACCGTCGCGGAGCTGTGGGACGGCCCCGGGCTGGGACTCGACCCGCAGGCCTTCGCGCCGGTGCCCGGCGACGGCCGGCTGCTGGTTGCCCACGAGCGGCGGGGCCGCGAGGAGCTACTGATCCTCGACGTGCACACGGGCGAGCAGACCGAGCTGGCCATCGACCTGCCCGGCGAGCTGTCCGCCGAGTTCTACCCCGACGGCGCCGCCCTGCTGGTGCTGCACACCCACGGCCCGCGGACCACGCTGCACCGCTACGACCTCACGACCGGCGAGCTCTCGCCGCTCCAGACCGCGCCAGGATCGGTCGGCTCGGCCGACGTCCGGCCGGACCACACCGTCGAGTACGGCATCAGCTCGGCGGCCACCCCGCCTGCCGTGCGGGCGGTGCACCCCGACGGGACCGACCGGGAGCTGCTGGCCCCGCCCGGGTCACGCGCGCCGGGGTCGGTTCCGGTCACCGAGGTGTGGGTGCCGGGACCGGCAGGGGACGTGCCGGCGCTCGTGGCGCGACCCGACGGCGCCGACGGGCCGCTACCCACCATGTTCTGCCTGCACGGCGGTCCACACGGCGCCGACGAGGACACCTTCGACGCGTGGCGGGCCGCATGGGTGGACGCCGGGTTCGCGGTGGTCGAGGTCAACTATCGCGGCTCGACCAACTACGGCTCGGCGTGGCGCGACGCGATCCAGGGCAACCCCGGCCTCACTGAGCTGGCCGACGTCGCGGCCGTGCACGACTGGGCGGTGGCGAGTGGGCTCGCGGATCCGGCGGGTTGCATCGTCGAGGGCTGGTCGTGGGGTGGCTACCTGGCGCTGCTGGCACTGGGTACCCAGCCCAAGAGGTGGACGGCGGGCATCGCCGGCGTCCCGCTGGCCGACTGGGTGGCCGCCTACGACGACGAGATGGAGCAGCTCCGCGCGTTCGACCGTGCGCTGATCGGAGGCTCGCCGGCCGAGCTGCCGGACCGCTATGCCGCCGCGTCGCCGATCACCTACGTCCAGGACGTGGCGGTTCCGGTGCTGGTCCTGGCCGGCGAGAACGACCCGCGCTGCCCGATCCGTCAGGTGGATAACTACGTTGCCGCGCTGGCCGCCACGGGCAAGCCGCACGAGGTCCGCCGGTTCGACGCGGGCCACGGATCGCTGGTCGTCGCGCAGGTCCTTGGACACGTCGCAGCCGAGATCAACTTCGCACGGCGTTGCACGTAGGTAGGAGCGCCCGGCGAAGGAGGGATCCGGCTCGCGGCGCCCAGGCGGCGCCTCGCGGCGTTTCCCCCGTCGCCCATAGCGCTGCTATGAGCTCCTCGTCCGCCTTGCGATGCATCCACCTGGATCACCGCTCCCTGATCGAACCCCTCCTTCGCCGGGCGCTCTTACAAGCTCTTAGCAGGATCGCAACACCGGCGGGCCACACTGGTCACCGGAGGCGGTGGCATGGCGCTGTGGCGGGTGCACGTTGAGCTGGCGGACACCCCCGGAAGGCTCGGCGAGCTGGCTACGGCGATCGGCGGGTCGGGCTGCAACATCATGTCGCTGCATGTGGTCGGCGAGCCGGCCGACGACGGCTCGGTCACCGACGAGCTGCTGATCACCATGCCGGACGGGGTGGACCCGGGCGGGCTGGTCGCACGCATCGAGGCCGTGGGTATCCCGTGCTCGCTGCTGGTGCGCGCCGACGCCGGTGAGCTCAGCGATCCTGTGACCACGGCGCTGGCGCTCGCGCGGTGGGTGGCGACCGAGCCCGCCAGTGCGCCGCAGGCCGTCGCGCGGCTGCTCCGCGCGCAGCTGATCGACCCCGCTCTCGCCCGTTCTGCGGTGGCCAGCTCGATCGAGCCGCACGCCTACGTCCATCAGGTCCGGCTGGGCAACCAACCGCTGCACCTCGGCCGGTCCTGGCCGTTCACCGCGACCGAGCTGTCCCAGGCCGCCGCGATGGTCGAGCTCGCCAGCCAGCTCCGGCTGTCGATCACCCCGCCGGTGTCCCCGCCGACCACCAGGGACCGCGTCCTGCTCGGCGACGGCTCCGAGGTGGTGCTGCGGTTGGCGTCTGGGGCCGACGCGCCGCTGGTGGCGGCGTTGCATGCTCGGTGCTCACCGCAGTCCCGACGCTCACGGTTCCTCGATCCGAGTCCACGGCTGGCGCCGCAGACGCTCACCCGACTCCTCGGCGACCCCGACGCCGGCAGCATCGCCGTCCTCGCACTGACCACCGACGAGGGCAGCGCGGTCGGGCTGGCGAACCTCGAGTCGCTCGGCGCCGGGCTCGGCGAGTTCGCGGTGCTGGTGGAGGACTCCTGGCACGGCCGTGGTGTCGGTACGGCGCTGATTCGGCGGATGGTGCAGCTCGGTGTCGACGCGGGCTGGGTCGAGCTGCGGCTCGCCGCCCAACCGGCGGACATCGGGCTCACCCGGCTGCTGCGACGCTCCGGGCTGCGGCCGCACGCCGAGATCGTCGACGGAGTGGTCAAGATCCACGCCGAGCTGCCGGTGCCGGTGCAGCTCACCCCCCGCTGACGCGCGGTACGGCGTCAGGTCACGAGCTGGACGTCCAGTCCGGGCAACTCGTCGAACCGAGCAGCGCTGCCCGCCGTCACCAGCGTCCTGGAGTTCGCGATCGCGGTCGCCGCGATGATCAGGTCGTGAGCGCCTCGCGGCTCACCGCTGCGCCGCACGTGAGCGAGCAGCCGGGCATGCTCGACAGCGGTGGAACCCGTGTAGTCCTCGACCTCCACCAGCTCGTGGAGCCCGGCGACGAACGCTCGCCGATGCCTGGCGCGGCGGGCGTCCGCCAGTTCGGCGCCGACCAGGAGCTCGGCGATCGTCACCGCGGCCACGGCGATGTCGGCGTCATCTGGCAGCTCCTCGTACCAGGATCGGCCGCCGCGCTCGGACTGCACCAGGATCGTGGTGTCCAGGATCAGTCGTGCCACTGGTCGCGGTCATCTCGGACGATGTCGCGGGTGGCGCGCACCTCGGCCGCCCAGCCCGGATCCGGGGGAAAGCGGCCGAGGAAGTCCTTGAGCGCCCGCCCATTGGACACGTTGTCCCCGACGATCCGCGCAATGCGCCGACCCCCGCGGGTGATCACGACCGTTTCGCCCGCCTCCACGGCATCGAGCAGCCCGGCGAAGTTCCGGCTGGCCTCTGTTGCGGTGATGGTGCGCACAGAATCAGATTATCAGATTCGCTGCCAGCTACGTAGTCGGCACCGGCGTGGCCGGGGCTGTCGTCGAGGGCGTCGGAGTGGGCGTCGGAGTGGGCGTCGTCGGCGCCTGGCGCGGACCGCGTCGCCCGTCGAGCCCGGGTCCGCCGCACTCAAGGATTGCCAGACCAACCTGTGTAGACGCTGAGAGGGACCTGTCGTCGCGGTGAGCGAGCCGGCGTTACGCCGTCGGCGCGGGGTCGTCCAAGTCGGCCCCGGCGGGTTGCCACAGTTGTACCGGGTTGCCCTCGGGATCGGACAGGTTCGCGACGCGGCCGTTGGGATAGAGCTCGGGATCGACGTCCACCTCGATGGAGGCCGACCGCAGCTGCGCCACCATCTCGTCGAGGTCATCCACCCGAAAGTTCACCGACCACGTCTGCTCGGGCCTACCGAACAGCTCCGAACCGGCAGCCATCGGCGCGAACACCGTCGGGCCTTGCCGCTGCGACCAAGGGTTGACGTCGTAGGACTGCGGCACCGGATCGACGCCGAGGTGCTCGGCGTACCAGCGGGCCAGCGACTCGGGGTCGCGGGCACCGAAGAACAGGCCGCACAGATAGCGCGTAGGCCAGCGCGCTCCTCCCTACCCGCATCCGAGGTGGAAGTGGGGCAGACTCGGCGGCGATGACCATGACGCCTACCCAGCCGCCCCAGACACCGTCGTCGCGGCCCCGCCGTAGGTACGGTCTGGCCATTGCCGCCGCGCTGTTCGCTCTGCTCGCGATCGTCCTGATACTCCCCGACGTCGTCCGGCTCGACCGCATCAGCCCGTTCAGCCAGCTGGTCGCGTTCCGTCCGTTGATCGCCGTGGCCGCCGCCGTGCTCGCGGGGGTGCTCGGGCTCCTGACCATCCGGTTTCACGGCGTGTGGCCGTTCGCGGCCTTGCTCGGCGTCGTCGTGGCGGTCGCCGCCGTGCTCGTCGTACCCCGCACGATCAACACCGCCATGAATTCCGCGCCGGAACAGGGCCAGCAGTACAC
>JACDBJ010000044.1 GCA_013695005.1 Pseudonocardiales bacterium | reverse complement strand
TGCCTGCTGACCTCCAGCAAGTCGCCGAGCAGGTTCTCGAACCGGTCGAGCTCGTCGCCGACCCGGCGCGGCAGGGTCAGCCGGAACGACGCACCGCGGCCGGGCTCGCCCCAGGCCTGCAGCCAGCCGCCGTGCAGCCGGGCGTCCTCCAGGCTGATCGACAGCCCCAGCCCGGTGCCGCCGCTGCGCCGCGTCCGCGAGGAGTCCGCCCGCCAGAAGCGGTTGAACACCAGCCCGGCCTCACCCGGTCGCAGCCCGACGCCGTGGTCGCGTACGACGACCGCGACGCTGCGCTCGTCGTAGCCGAGCAGCACCTCGACGGGAGCGCCCTCGCCGTGGTCGATGGCGTTGGCGACGAGGTTTCGCACGATGCGCTCGACCCGGCGCGGGTCGATCTCGGCGTAGACGTCCTCGGGCAGGTTCAGCCGGAGCTCGGTGCCCGACTCGTCGGCGAGCCCGTGCACCGCCTCCACAGCGCTGGACACCACGCGGTGCATGTCGAGCGGCTCGGCGACCAGCTCGGCGACGCCGGCGTCGTGCCTGCTGACCTCCAGCAAGTCGCCGAGCAGGTTCTCGAACCGGTCGAGCTCGTCGACCAGGAGCTCGGAGCTGCGGCGCAACGCGGGGACCATCTCGTCACGGGAGGCGTAGAGCACGTCGGCGGCCATCCGTACCGTGGTGAGCGGCGTGCGCAGCTCGTGGCTGACGTCGGAGGTGAACCGGCGTTGCAACGCGCCGAACTCCTCGAGCTGGCGGATCTGGCTCTGGATGCTGCCGGCCATCTCGTTGTACGACTCCGCGAGCCGGGCGACCTCGTCGTCGCCCTTGACCGGCATTCGCTCGTCGAGATGCCCGTCGGCGAACCGCTCGGCGATCTCGGCCGCCTGCTGGACCGGCCGGACCACCTGTCGGGTGACCAGGCTGGTCACCCCGGCCAGCAGCAGGATCAGCACGAGCCCGCCGACGATCAGCGTGCTCTGCACCAACCCGAGCGTGCGTTGCTCGGCGCTGAGCGGGAACAGCAGGTAGAAGTGCAGGTTGCGGCCCGCGGTGCGTACCGGTTGGCCGATCACCAGGGTCGGCACGTCGGTCAGCTCGCCGTCGGCGGGCGCGGGGTCGTAGACGGTGGTGTAGACGAACGCGAGTGCGCCGTCGGCCACCGTCGCCCGCAGCTGGGACGGGACGTCACCGAGCGGGCCGGACGACACCTCCACCGGTCCGGCGCCGGTGGCCAGCACCGCGCTGAACTCCCCGGCTTTGGGCGATGCGCTGCCGTCGGGGCTGCCGGCGTTGGTGAGGCGGTCCAGCGCGTTGTTCAGGGTGCCCTGGGCACCGTCGCGGTCGGGGTCGACGCCGGCCAGCGCGCGTTCCAGGACGACCTTCGCGGCCTTGGCCTGGTTCACCGCCGCCGTCTGCTTGCCCTGGACGAGGCGGTCCGCGATCTGGGTCTGCAGCACGAGGCCGAGCACGACGACCACCGAGGCGCTGAGCGCCAGCGTGCTGATCACCACCCGCAGCTGCAGCGAGCGCCGCCACGCCGCGGCGAATGCCGCCCTGGTCTCGAGCTGACGGGCGTTGAGCCGAAGCAACCAACGCCGCACCCGCCGGGCCCGGGGGCTATGTAGCAGGCGACCGCCGATCATCCCGCGGCCGTCGCGGTCACGGCCTCACTCACGGAGGTCACTCACGGGGGGCCTGCTTTGTAGCCCACACCCCGCACGGTCAGGACCACCTGGGGGTGTTCGGGGTCGCGCTCGACCTTGGACCGCAGCCGCTGGACGTGCACGTTGACCAGCCGGGTGTCCGCGGCGTGCCGGTAGCCCCAGACCTGCTCGAGCAGCACCTCGCGGGTGAACACCTGGCGCGGCTTGCGCGCGAGCGCGACCAGCAGGTCGAACTCGAGCGGCGTCAGCCCGATCGGCCCGTCATCGCGGCTGACCTGGTGGGCGGGCACGTCGATGGTGACCTCGCCGATGGACAGCATCTCGGCCGGCTCCGCGTCGGTGCGCCGGACCCGTGCTCGGATCCGGGCCACCAGCTCCTTGGGCTTGAACGGCTTCATCACGTAGTCGTCGGCACCGGACTCCAGCCCGAGCACGACGTCGACGGTGTCGGTCTTGGCGGTGAGCATGACGATGGGCACGCCCGACTCCGACCGGATGGCCCGGCAGACGTCGATGCCGTTCATCCCGGGCAACATCAGGTCGAGCAGGACGACGTCGGGGCGTAGCTCACGCAGTGCCGGCAGGGCACGGGTGCCGTCGGCGACGACGGCGGTCTCGAAGCCCTCCCCGCGCAGCACGATCGTGAGCATTTCCGCCAACGCCGGGTCGTCATCGACCACGAGCACACGCGACTTCATACCGTCATCGTCTCACTGACCGGCTCCGACCAGGCACCGGGCGGGTGCGGACGTAGAATTGTTGAAGCTTGGAGAACCGGCGGGAGGAAGATCCATGGGGATCAGACGGCTCAACCACGCGGTGCTCTACATCCGGGACGTGGAGCGCAGCGTGGACTTCTACACCAACGTCCTCGGGTTCAGGGTGGTGCACAAGGTGCCCGGTGCGGCCTTCCTGCAGGCGGCCGAGTCGGGGAACGACCACGACCTCGGGCTGTTCGAGGTCGGCGCCCAGGCGGGAGCGTCGCCCGCCGGGCGAGGCTCGGTCGGGCTGTACCACCTCGCGTGGTCGGTTCCGACGCTCACGGATCTTGCCGAGCACGCCCGGCGGCTGCGCGAGGCCGGCGCGCTGGTCGGGGCGTCGGATCACATCACGACCAAGGCGCTGTACGCCCAGGACCCAGACGGCCTGGAGTTCGAGGTGTCCTGGCTCGTGCCGCTCGAGCGAGTGACCCTGCAGATGCGCTCGGAGGTGGCGATCAAACCGCTGGACATCGATGCCGAGATCGCCCCGTGGGGGCCCGAGCTCGTCGGCATGTCCTGAGCTGTCCACAGCCCGCGACAATCTGCACCAACTTTGCATGCATCGCTGCTAGCCTGCGGACATGCCGAAGAACGTGCAGATCCGCGACCTCGACGACGAGACCTACGCCGTCCTGCGCAGGCGCGCCGCTGACGAGGACCTGTCGCTGACGCAGTACCTGCGACGCGAGCTGAGCAAGTGGGCAAGCCAGCCCACCATGGAGGAGCTGCTCGCAGAGAGCGATCGCTGGCGCGACCGCGGAGGAGGCGTCAGCCGCGAGGCACTGGATGCCGCGATCGACGAAATGCGCGCCACCCGCCCCTGATGGACTTCGTCATCGACACTTCGGCCATCGTCGAGCTCTTCGCCGGCGCCGCCGTGGTGGACGAGCTCCGAAGAGTTGCGCTCACCGCCCGGGGTGCGGCCCCAGAGCTGCTCGACCTGGAGGCTGCTCAGGCGATCCGCGGCATGGTCCGCCGCGGCGACCTCACCGACGCCGAAGGATCGGCACGGCTGCGGCAGGTCCAACAGTCGCCGATCACCCGCGTCTCGCATCGCCAGTTGGTGGACCGGGTGTGGGAGCTCCGGCACAGCGTCACCGCATATGACGCGGCATACATCGCCCTGGCCGAGCGACTCGATGCGCCGCTGCTGACCTGCGATCGTCGGCTTGCCGGCGCCCACGGCCACCGGGCACACGTCGAGCTCTACGCGAGGAGCTGATTGGCGAGGCCGGCGGCGTCGACCCGGTGGGTGCCGTCGACGACCACCCATGGCGAGAGCCATTGCGTGGCGGCGAGCTGCTCGTAGACCTGCGCGGTGCGGTGCTGCAGGTCGGCGTCGGTCTCGAAGCGGTCGCGCCGGCGGTCGGGATCGTCGTTCTCGCGGTGCGCGGCCCGCTCGGCGGCGAGCTGGCGCGGCACGCGTAGCAGCAGCTGAACGTCGGGTACCGGCACGCCGAGCCGTTCGATCTCCAGCTCGCGCACCCACTTGACGAACTCGCCGTGGGCGTCCTCCCGCAGGCGTGCCGCGCCGTAAGCGGCGTTGGAGGAGACGTGGCGGTCTACCAGCAGGATGTCGTGCTCGCGCTGTGCCGCCCGGAGCTCCGGCGCCGCGTCGTGGCGGTCGAGCGCGAACAGCACGGCCATGCCGTGCACCGAGTCGGCGAGGTCACCGAGCTGGCCGTGCAGGGCGTCACGGACCAGGTCGGCGTGCACGTCGACGTCGTAGCGGGGGAACGCCGCCCGCGCGACGTTCGCGCCGCGAGTGGTCAGCTCGACCTCGAGCCCGTCGGCCAGGGTGCGCTTGCCCGCCCCGTCCAGGCCCTCGATGACCACGAACCGTCCCACGATCGGCAACGGTAGCCCGGTAGCCCCGTCCATGATCGCAGCGAGGGGTACACCACTGCTGTCCCGACGACCGTGGTGTACCGCTCGAGGTGATCTTGCGGTCAGTAGCGGTAGTGCGGTGGCTTGAACGGGCCTTCCGGGTCGACGCCGATGTACTCGGCCTGGTCTTTGGAGAGCTTGGTCAGCTTGCCGCCGAGCGCCAGAACGTGGATCCGCGCGACCTTCTCGTCGAGGATCTTGGGCAGCACGTAGACGTCGTTGTTGTACTCCTCGCTCTTGGTGAACAGCTCGATCTGGGCGATCACCTGGTTGGAGAAGCTGTTGGACATCACGAACGACGGGTGACCGGTGGCATTGCCCAGGTTCAGCAGCCGCCCCTCGGACAGCAGGATGATCGAGTGCCCGTCGGGGAACACCCACTCGTCAACCTGCGGCTTGATGTTGAGCCGCCGCACGTCGCTGTGGCGCTCCAGCCCGGCCATGTCGATCTCATTGTCGAAGTGGCCGATGTTGCCGAGGATCGCCTGATGCTTCATCCGGGCCATGTGCTCGACCGTGACGACGTCCTTGTTGCCGGTTGACGTGATCACGATGTCGGCCCGATCGATCACGTCGTCGAGCGTCTCGAGGTAGTAGCCGTCCATCATCGCCTGCAGCGCACAGATCGGGTCCGCCTCGGTCACGACCACCCTGGCACCCTGCCCGCGCAGCGACTCCGCGCAGCCCTTGCCGACGTCGCCATACCCGCAGATCACCGCGAGCTTGCCGCCGATCATCACGTCGGTCGCCCGGTTGATGCCGTCGATCAGCGAGTGCCGGCAGCCGTACTTGTTGTCGAACTTCGACTTGGTCACCGAGTCGTTGACGTTCATCGCCGGGAAGAGCAGCTCGCCACGCTCGGCCAGCTGGTAGAGCCGGTGCACGCCGGTGGTGGTCTCCTCGCTGACGCCGCGGATCTCCGCCGCGCGGTTCGTCCACCGCAGCGGGTCGGCGGCCAGCGACGAGCGCAGCACGTCGAGGATGACCTTCCACTCCGCGCTGTCGTCCGGGTCGGCGGACGGCACCACGCCGGCGGCCTCGTACTGCACGCCCTTGTGCACCAGCAACGTCGCGTCCCCGCCGTCGTCGAGGATCATGTTCGGGCCCTGCTCGCCCCAGGTGAGCATCTGCTCGGTGCACCACCAGTACTCGGTGAGCGACTCGCCCTTCCAGGCGAAGCACGGGATGCCCTGCGGCTGCTCCGGCGTGCCGTGCGGCCCGACGACGACGGCCGCTGCCGCCTGGTCCTGGGTGGAGAAGATGTTGCACGACGCCCATCTGACCTCGGCGCCGAGCGACACGAGCGTCTCGATCAGTACTGCGGTCTGCACGGTCATGTGCAACGAGCCGGAGATCCGCGCGCCGTGCAGGGGTCGTGCCTCGGAGTACTCCTCCCGCAGCGCCATCAGGCCCGGCATCTCGTGCTCGGCGAGCCGGATCTCCTTGCGGCCGAACTCGGCAAGACCGAGGTCGGCGAGGGCGAAGTCGATGCCGTTGCGGTTCTGCAGGCGGGTGTGCTCGGTCGCTTGCGTGGTCGGTGCGCTCATGCAGCCCGGTCCTCCTCGTCGTCGCGTCCAACCCGCCACGCTACCGGCGGCTGCGGCAGTGGGCAGGCGAGCCTCAGCTCGCGAGTAGGTGCTCGCGCAGCAGCGTGCCGGCGGGCGGTGCGCCTCCGGCATCGGCCAGCAGCCCGGCCGGCGGCAGCACGAAGCTGCTGTCCAGCCGCACCGCCGCACCGGCCAACACCCCAGCCAGCACCGGGTCGGTGCGCAGGGTGGACTCCACCGCCGCCAACGCGTGCGGAT
>JACDBJ010000132.1 GCA_013695005.1 Pseudonocardiales bacterium | reverse complement strand
TCGACCTGCTCTGCCAGGCCGCCGAGCTGGTCGTGACCACGCAGTTCGGCTCCACGTCGATGCTGCAGCGCAAGCTGCGCGTCGGCTTCGCCAAGGCGGGACGGCTGATGGACCTGCTGGAGAGTCGTGGCGTGGTCGGGCCGTCGGAGGGCTCCAAGGCGCGCGAGGTGCTGGTCAAGCCAGACGAGCTGGACGGCCTGCTGTGGTCCATCCGCGGCGGCGGCCCGGTGCCCTCCGAGCAGAACGAGGACGGGGACGCGCCGCCCGACTCGTAGCCGCCCCAGGTGCCACTCATGTGGCAGAACTTGCTCCCAGCGCATGTCTTGCCACATGAGTGGCGGCCGGCCGTGGGCCGGGCGGTGGCGCGCGTCAGAGCGTGCGGAGCATTCGGGCGTTGCCCAGGGTGTTCGGCTTGACGTGTGCCAGGTCGAGGAACTCGGCGACGCCCGCGTCGTAGGAGCGGCGCATCAGCTGGTAGACCTCGGGCTCCACGGGGGCGCCGTCGATCTCGACGAAGCCGTGCCTTGCGAAGAAGTCCCGCTCGAAGGTCAACACGAACAACCTGCTGAGCTCCAGTGCGCGGGCGGTGGCGACCAGCGCCTCGACCAACGAGCTGCCGACCCCCCGCCCGGCGCGCTCGGGGTGCACCGCGACCGTGCGGATCTCCCCGAGGTCCTTCCACAGCACGTGCAGCGCGCCGCAGCCGACGACCTGCCCGTCCTGCTCGGCGACCCAGAACTCCTGCACGTCCTCGTAGAGCGTGACGAGCTCCTTGGCGAGCAACACCCGGCCGGTGTAGTGGTCGACCAGCGACTTGACGGCCGCCACGTCGCCGGTCCGGGCCCGCCGGATCTGCGTCTTCGTCACGTCGGGTCAGGGTAGATCAGTTTTCGGCCGATACGCTGGCGACGTGTCGCCGTCGTCGCAGCCGCCCGATCCAGCCCGAACACCACGGGCGAGCCTGCTGACGCTCGGCTGCGCGCGCAACGACATCGACTCCGAGGAGCTCGCCGGGCGGCTGTCCGCCGACGGCTGGCAGGTCGTGGACTCCGCCGACGCCCCGGACGTGATCGTCGTCAACACCTGCGGGTTCGTCGAGCAGGCGAAGAAGGACTCCGTCGACACCCTGCTGGCCGCGGCCGACATCGCCGCGGGCAGCGGCGCCAAGGTGGTGGCCGTCGGCTGCCTGGCCGAGCGCTACGGCGCCGAGCTGGCCGCCAGCCTTCCCGAGGCCGACGCCGTGCTCGGGTTCGACCACTACGCGACGGTCAGCGAGCGGCTCGCCGACGTGGTGGCCGGCCGACCGATCGCCGCGCACACCCCGGTGGACCGCCGCACCCTGCTGCCGATCACGCCGACGGCCCGGCCGTCCGCCGCCCTCGACGTCGCCGTGCCCGGCCACGGCTGGGTGCCCGACGTGTCCCGGCGGCGGCTGTCCGACGCGCCCGTCGCGCCCCTCAAGCTGGCGTCGGGCTGCGACCGCCGTTGCTCGTTCTGCGCGATCCCGTCGTTCCGCGGCGCCTTCGTGTCCCGCCCGCCGGCCGAGGTGCTGGCCGAGGCCGCCTGGCTGGCCGAGCACGGCGTGCGCGAGCTGGTGCTGGTCAGCGAGAACTCCACGTCCTACGGCAAGGACCTCCCCAGCTCGGGCGGGTTGGAGGCGCTGCTGCCACGGCTGGCCGAGGTGCCGGGCATCGACCGGGTTCGGGTGAGCTACCTGCAGCCGGCCGAGGTTCGCCCTCGGCTGCTGGAGGTCATCGCCACGACGCCGGGCATCGCGCCGTACTTCGACCTGTCCTTCCAGCACGCGAGCGAGCCGGTGCTGCGCCGGATGCGCCGCTACGGCTCGATCGAGGCCTTCCTGGGCATCTGCGAGCAGGTCCGGGCGCTGTCGCCGGAGGCGGGCATCCGCAGCAACGTGATCGTCGGCCACCCCGGAGAGACCGTCGAGGACCTCGCCGTGCTGGAGGATTTCCTCATCGGCGCCCGGCTGGACGCTGTCGGCGTGTTCGGCTACTCCGACGAGGAGGGCACCGAGGCCGCCGGCTACGACGGCAAGCTGCCCGCCGAGGACGTCGCCGCCCGGGTCGAGCGGGTCAGCACGCTGGTCGGGGAGCTCACCGCACAACGGGCGGAGGACCGGATCGGCACCACGGTCAGCGTGCTCGTGGACGCCACGGACAACGGTCGTGCTGCCGGCCGGGCCGAGCATCAGGCGCCGGAGGTCGACGGCGAGTGCGAGCTGACCGGCGACCCGACTGTGTCGGCCGGAGAGCTCGTCACCGGCGTCGTGGTGGCCAGCGACGGCGTCGACCTCGTCGTCGACGTCAAGTCGTCCCTGGAGTCCCGTTCGAGGACGCCCTGATGGAGCCCGCCGGCCGACCTCTCGCAGGGCCCCCTGGCGTGCTGAACATCGCCAACATGCTCACCGGGCTACGGTTGCTGCTGGTCCCGGTGTTCGTCGTGATGTTGCTCGCCGAGGACGGCGGCGACTCGAACCTGCGGTTCGCCGCGTTCGGTGTGTTCGCCCTCGCCTCGATCACCGACCGCCTCGACGGCGACATCGCCCGCCGCCGCGGGCTGGTCACCGCATTCGGGACCATCGCCGACCCGATCGCGGACAAGGCGCTCATCGGCGCCGCGCTGATCGGCCTCAGCATGCTGGGCGAGCTGGCCTGGTGGATCACGGTCGTGATCCTGGTCCGGGAGGTAGGCATCACCGGGCTGCGCTTCTGGGTGCTGCGCCACGGGATCATCCCGGCCAGCCGTGGCGGTAAGGCCAAGGCATTCCTGCAGGCGGTGGCGATCGGGCTCTACGTCCTGCCGTTGCACGTGCTGATCCCGGTGCCCTTGATCGTGGACGCACTGCGATGGGCGGTGCTCGCCCCCGCGCTCGTACTCACGATCGTGACCGGGTTCGACTACCTGTTCCGCGCACTGCGGTTGCGGGCGGCTGCCGGACGAGCCGCGGGGGCTGCCGGCGTTCCGGGGCCGGCCGGAGCAGCTGGGCCGGCAGGTGCAACTGGGCCGGCAGGACCGGCAGCGGTGCCGGAGACGCCGTGACCGTGCGGCTCACGCGGCGTTCGCTGTCGGCGGACAATGGTGGTCGCGGCTCCGCCCGACGCCGCGAGTGGGTACCGTTGCCGCACGGGCGCCGATCGGGGTGTGGCGGCCGGCCAGATGGAGGAGGTGCGGGATGACCCTGCTGCTGCGTGAAGCCATCGGCGGCAGCCTGCGCCGTGCCCGCAACGAGCGTCGTCGTACGTTGCGCGAGATCTCTGGCCGGGCCCGGGTGAGCCTGGGATACCTGTCCGAGGTCGAGCGCGGTCGCAAGGAGGCGTCCAGCGAGCTGCTCGCAGCGATCTGTGACGCACTCGAGTTCCCGCTTCCCGATCTCTTGGCCGACGCCGCGGTGGCGCTCGAGCCGCAGTTCGTCCCCGCTCCCACCGGCGAGACGGCCGAGCTCCGGCTCGCCACCGCCGTCGCAGCCTGAGAACGGGCGATCACCCGCCCTGCGGATCCGGCTATCTTTGGGGCACAGTGGAGGCATCACAGCGGCCCTGACACGATGGGCGTGTAGACGCGCATTCGAACAAGCGGCGCGCTGGTGAAGGCGAAGGAAGACAGGCGGAGGAGATGGCCAGTCCGTTCGTGAAGGCGTGGAAGTACCTGATGGCGCTCTTCTCGTCGAAGGTTGACGAGTACGCCGACCCGAAGGTGCAGATCCAGCAGGCCATGGAGGAGGCGCAGCGCCAGCATCAGTCGCTGTCGCAGCAGGCCGCGGCCGTGATCGGCAACCAGCGGCAGCTGGAGATGAAGCTCAACCGCCAGCTCGGGGAGGTGGAGCGATTGCAGGCCTCGGCCCGCCAGGCGCTCGTGCTCGCCGACGACGCCCGGACAAAGGGTGACGAGACCAAGGCGGGGCAGTACGAGCAGGCCGCGCAGGCCTCCGCCACCCAGCTCGTCACCGCCGAGCAGTCCATCGAGGACCTCAAGACGCTGCACGACCAGGCGTTGCAGGCGGCCGGGCAGGCCAAGCAGGCCGTCGAGCGCAACTCGATGATCCTGCAGCAGCGGCTTGCCGAGCGGACCAAGCTGCTCAGCCAGCTCGAGCAGGCCAAGATGCAGGAGCAGGCGGCCAAGTCGCTGCAGCAGATGACCGAGCTCGCCGCCCCGGGCAGCACGCCGTCGCTGGAAGAGGTCCGGGACAAGATCGAGCGGCGCTACTCCAACGCGATCGGTGCCTCGGAGCTGGCGTCGAACTCGGTGCAGGGCCGGATGCTCGAGGTGCAGCAGGCCACCGTCGACATGGCCGGTGCGTCGCGGCTCGAGCAGATCCGCGCCTCGATGTCCGGCGGGAAGGTGGCCCCCGAGGTCACCGCCGGCGAGCCCGCCGCCACACCCGCGCAGCCGCAGACCACCCCGCAGGGCCAGAAGCAGGCCGAGTAGCCGCCCGTCCCCGAACGAACGGCACTTTCGTCCGATAGGGCTCTACGAGAGTGCCGTTCGTTGCGCTGGCTGGCAGCGCGGGCAGAAGTAGACGACCCGCGCGTAGATGTCCTCGCCCTGCTCTGCGCGTATGACCCGCGTGCCGCAGCGTCGGCAGGGTTGCCCGCCGCGGCCGTACACCCAGGTCTGGCGGCCGCGTGCCAGCTCGCCGGTGGTGGACTGCTGCGGGCGGTCGGCGTTGCGCAGTAGTAGCTCACGGCTGAGGTCGATGGCGCGCGCCGGCTCGGCCAGCGCGGACACCGGTGCCCACGGCGACACCCCCAGCAGGAAGCACACCTCGCAGCGGTAGAGGTTGCCGACGCCGGCGACGACTCGCTGGTCGAGCAGGGCGAGGCCGACGGGCGTGTCCGGCTGGGCCAGCAGCCGGCGTAGCCCCTCGGCCGCGTGCTCCGGCGACCAGCCGGGGTCGAGCAGGTCCGGGCCGAGGTGCTCCACGAGCCGGTGCTCGTGCGCGGTGGGTACCAGCTTCAGGTCGTGCAGCCGGAAGCCGACGGCGACCCGTTCGGCGGTGGCCAGCACGACCCTGGCGGCGTGGGTGGGCTCGCGCCAGCGGTCGCCGGGGCGGTAGAGGTGCCACGAGCCGTCCATCCGCAGGTGACTGTGCAGCGTGTTGCCGTCGTCGAGCTGTGTGAGCAGGTGCTTGCCGACGGTCCTGACCGCCAGCACGGTTCGCCCCGCGAGGTCGTGCTCGACCAGGCTCGGGTGCCGCAGCTCGCCGCGCAGCAGCCGGTGGCCGGCCAGCGCAGCGTTGAGCCGCTTGCCGGTCAGGTACACGGTGTCGCCTTCGGGCACCCCCCGATGCTGCCACCGCGCATCAACCGATCGGTCGATGCGGGTCCGCCGTGGGGGCGGGTCAGCCGGCGGGCACCGGCGTGCGCACCGCGTAGAGCCGGTCCTCGCGCACCAGACGGAACCCCAACCGGCGCGCGACCCCGAGGCTCGCCGGGTTGTCCGTACTGGTGCTCCAGCTGGGGATGCGGCCGGCGCGCCGGATGTCGGCGACGACCTCCGCGGCGCAGGCGGTGGACAGCCCGCGGCCGCGGAACTCCAGCTCGGTGACCACGCCGATGTCGGTGTAGCGCTCGCCGAGGTAGAACGGCACCGCCACCGAGGCCAGCCGGCCGTCGAGGAACGCGCCCCAACCCAGCCCGCTGTGCGTCAACCCGGTGGCTCCGCCGAGCGTGGATGCGATCCAGCCGACATCGTCGCTCAACGCCCCCACGACGGCCTCGTCGCCGTCGGCCAGCCGGCGAACCTCGGCTGCCGGAGCCGTCGTCGCGGCCGGTTCACCGGGGAGCCCGAAGATCACTCGTTCCCAGACCTGCGCGCTAGGATCGAGCCGACGAAGTGCCGGCCAGAACTTCTCCGGCGCGTCGACGAAACCCTTGATCGGCTCGGCCGGATCGGTGAGGTGGTCGGCGTCGCCACGCACGCTGTAGTTGCCGCTGACCTCGGCGAGCACCGTGCGCGGACCGGGCAGCCGATCGACCAGGCAGCGGCCGTGGCCCGTCGCCGTGACGTGCGGGTACACCAGCGGCCCGGGGCGCTCGGGCCAGAACCACGGGCGCAGCAGCGGGTACTCGGCAGGCGGCAGCGGCAGCACGAGCGACAGGCAACCACGTGGGTCCCCTAACCCCTATGGAATTACCCGGGGTTATCCCCGATCCGAAACCACTCCGCCGTACCTAACGTCTCCACCAGTACAAGACGGAGGTGGACGGCATGAGGCGACACACCTGGACCGGGCTCAGCGTGTGGGCGATCATCGCGCTGTTGGTGCTGCTGGCTCCGTTCCTTGCGCTCTAGGCTCGCAAGCATGCGGGTGCACATCGAGGGGACCGAGCTGCCGGGGCGCAGCTGCGCGCCCGACACGGCGGGGCGGCGGTACGCCAACGTCCACGTCGGCGTCCAACGCGGCAAGGACGTGGTCGATCTCGTCCGCGCGGACGCCGCGTCGGCCCAGTGGAGCTTCGAAGTGCGCACCCGGCTGGTCGAGGACGGCTCGCTCGACGTCGGTGGGCCGTTCGTGCACGGCCGGCGCGGCGACCGGTTCCTCTACCTGAGCTGGGGCACCGTCGATGACGCGGGCCGGTTCACGATGTTCCGGCGGGCGAAGTTGATGTTCGGCGACGTCGCGCCCGCGGCGCTGCGCGCTGCGGCGGACGGCGACGCGGTGCTGGTCGGGCGGATCACGCTGACCGACAGCTGCGGCAATCCTCGGTGCGCGCGGGTGCGCGAGCCCGATCTGCGCTGGTTAGCTGAGTCGGCAGTCGCACCGCCGCCAGCGGTGCGTGGGTCAGGCGCGTAGCCGCAGGCCCTTCGGGGTGGCGCGGAAACCGGCCTCGGTGAGCACCTCGGCCAGGTGGCTGCCCAAGGAGCCGACCCCGTCCGCCCGCTCGACCGCAAGCGTGCCCAGCCAGCCTTCCCGGACCGCGCCGGCCAGCGCCGCGGCCGCCGCCCGCAGCACGTCGGTGTCGTCGGTGAAGCTCAGCAGCGAGCGGCCGCCGCGCTCGACGTAGATCGCCGGGCTGCCGGCC
>JACDBJ010000340.1 GCA_013695005.1 Pseudonocardiales bacterium | reverse complement strand
CGGCCGGGGACGCTCGGGCGGGGTGGGAGGCGATCCGGGCGCAGGCGCGAACCAAGCAGGGTCGCGAGCGTGCCGCGAGCCGGATGCCCGGGAGCTTCCGGGCTGGCTGCGCATCAACTCGTCCTCGCGCCGGGGATCGCGCTGGTCGTCCACTGCGCTCCATTTCCGACTCGGCGGCGCCGGATAACGGGGGTATGGCCGGCTGCCGCTCCGGGTGCTGACCGTAGTCGACACCCCGAGTATCTCAATCGAGCTCGGTCACTCCGCAGCGGACCTGCGTCGCTCGCTGGAGGCGGGTAGGTCGTGCCCGCCCAGCACGTAGGACTGGACCAGGTGGTTCCAGCTGCACGTGCGGCACACTTCGACGACGTAGACGGAGAACTCGTCGTGCAGATCCGCCATCCGGGCCAGCTCAGCGGGAGTGCGGGCCGATCCGGACGCATGCTTGAGCCGCTCGCCGAAGATCCACGAGACGAGCGTCATCTTCTCCTTGCGACAGACCGGGCAGTCCTGCTCGCTTGCCTGCCCGTGGAACTTCGCGGCCCGCAGCAGATACGGGCTGGCGTCGCACACCTCGGTCGTGCCGACCCGGCCGGAGTAGACGTCTGCCAGCAAGGCTCGACGCTGCAGCGCGTAGTCGACCACCTGCCGAGGCGTGTGCACCCGACCAGGGTACGCGGGAGCACCGTCAGCGCCCGGTCAATGCGGAGAAAGGCTCCGCTGTGATCGAGCGGGTGATCGAGAAGGTGATCGAGAAGGTGATCGACGGCACGCATGACGGCAGCGATGCCCGGGTATCGTGGATGTATCGGCTCGATACAACGAACAGTCACATCAGTGGGGGGAGGCCGGCGTGCTCGAACTCGCGGTACTCGGCCTGCTGCTCGAGAGCCCCATGCACGGGTACCAACTGCGCAAGGCGCTGGGCGAGCGGCTGTGCGGTTCTCGTGCATTCTCCTACGGCTCGCTGTACCCCGCATTGCGCAGGCTCAGTCGCGCTGGTCACATCGTCGAGGAGGCCGAGGTTCCGCCCGAGTCCGGGACCACGGCGTGGTCGCGACGCAGCCGTAAGGTCTACCGGCTCACGGCCGAGGGCAAGGAACGCTTCGCCACGATGCTGGGCGATGCCGGACCGCAGGCATGGGAGGACGACGGCTTCGGAGTGCACCTGGCGTTCTTCTCCCGGACGCCGGCCGAGTCCAGGATGCGCATCCTGGAAGGCCGCCGGCGTCGGGTAGAGGAGCGGCGCGAGGGGATGCGCGCCGCTCTGGCCAGAGCCGGGGAACAGATCGACCGCTACACCCGCGAGCTGCACCAGCTCGGTCTCGACGCCAGTGAACGTGAGGTGCGCTGGCTCAACGAGCTGATCGCCAGCGAGCGTTCCGAACGCGACCCGCGCGACGGACTGACACAGACATGAGGAGCCACCACATGCCCAACCCCACCCCGCCGGTGCGTGTCGCCCTGGTCGGCGTCGGAAACTGCGCCTCATCGCTGGTGCAGGGCGTGCACTACTACGCCGATGCCGACGCCAACGCCCGAGTCCCCGGCCTGATGCACGTCGAGTTCGGTGGGTATCACGTCCGCGACGTGCAGTTCGTCGCCGCCTTCGACGTGGACGCCAAGAAGGTCGGGCGTGACCTGTCCGAGGCGATCGCCGCCAGCGAGAACAACACGATCAAGATCTGCGACGTGCCTCCGCTCGAGGTGACCGTGCAGCGCGGGCCGACGCTCGATGGGCTCGGTCGGTTCTACCGCGAGACGATCACCGAGTCCGACGAGGACCCGGTGGACGTCACCGCCGCGCTGCGCGAGGCAGAGGTCGACGTGCTGGTCAGCTACCTGCCGGTGGGCAGCGAGGCAGCCGACCGGCACTACGCGCAGTGCGCGCTGGACGCCGGGGTGGCCTTCGTCAACGCGCTGCCCGTGTTCATCGCCTCCGACCCGGTGTGGGCCGAGAAGTTCCGCGTGGCCGGCGTGCCGATCATCGGCGACGACATCAAGTCGCAGGTCGGCGCCACCATCACGCACCGGGTACTGGCCAAGCTGTTCGAGGATCGCGGGGTCACGTTGGACCGCACCATGCAGCTCAACGTCGGCGGCAACATGGACTTCCTCAACATGAAGGAGCTCGAGCGGCTCGAGTCCAAGAAGGTGTCCAAGACCCAGTCGGTCACCTCGCAGCTCTCTCACGACATTGGTAAGGACAACGTCCACATCGGACCGTCGGACTACGTGCCGTGGCTCGACGACCGCAAGTGGGCCTACGTGCGCCTGGAGGGCAGGGCCTTCGGCGACGTACCGCTGAACCTGGAGTACAAGCTCGAAGTGTGGGACTCGCCGAACTCCGCCGGCATCATCATCGACTGCATCCGGGCGGCCAAGATCGCGCTCGACCGAGGCATCGGCGGGCCGGTGCTCTCGGCGTCGAGCTACTTCATGAAGTCGCCGCCTGAGCAGTACTCGGACTCCGAGGCACGCGACGCCGTCGAGGACTTCATCCGCGGCGACCGCGAGTCCTGAGCTGTTGGACAAGCCTCTCGCGCTGGTCACGGGTGCGTCCCGGGGCATCGGCGGGGCCGTCGCGCACGCCCTTGCTCCGACCCACGAGCTGCTGCTCGGCGGGCGCGACGTCGATGCTCTGCAGCGGGTGACCGACGAGCTGCACGGCTCCCGGGCGTGGCCGGTAGAGCTCACCGACCCTGAGGCGCTGGCCGCCGCCACCGCCGGTATGACTCGGCTGGACGTGCTAGTGCACTCGGCGGGCATCGGCGAGGTCGGCACGGTCGCCGACACCCCGGTGGACGTCTGGCGGTGTCAGTTTGAGATCAACGTCGTCGCGGTGGCCGAGCTGACCCGGTTGCTGCTGCCCGCGCTGCGCGCCGCTGCCGGCCACATCGTGATGATCAACTCTGGGGCTGGGCTGAACGCGCGTCCCGGGTGGGCGTCCTACGCGGCGAGCAAGCACGCGCTGCGCGCGCTGGCCGACTCGCTGCGTGCGGAGGAGGCCGAGCACGGCGTGCGGGTGACCTCGGTGTTCCCCGGGCGCACAGCCACCGACATGCAGCGTGCGGTGCGGGCAGCCGAGGGCGGCGAGTTCCGCGTGGCTGACTACCTCACCCCGGAGGCGGTGGCCGCCGTCGTGGCCTCGGCCGTCGCGGCGCCGCCGGACGCCCAGGTCACCGACGTGATGGTCCGCCCGACCGGTCGCTAGCAAACCAGCCTGGACGAACGGCACTCTCGTCCGGCCCTATCGCACGAAAGTGCCGTTCGTTCGGCGGAGCGGCGGTCGGCCTAGACGACGACGTTGACCAGCCGGCCGGGCACCACGATCACCTTGCGCGGCTCGCGACCCTCCAGCGCGGCGACGATCTTCTCCTCGGCCAGCGCCGCCGCCGTTACCGACGACTCGTCGGCGTCGGCCGGGACCGTGATCCGTGAGCGCACCTTGCCGTTGACCTGGATCGGGTACTCCAGCGTCTCGGCGAGCAGGTAGGCCTCGTCGGCGACCGGGAACGGCCCGTAGGCCAGCGACTGATCGTGGCCCAGGATCGACCACAGCTCCTCGGCGATGTGCGGGCACAGCGGCGCCAGCATCAGCACCAGCGGCTCGGCAAGGCTGCGCGGCAGCGAGTCGGCCGCGCCAGGGCCGTAGACCTTGGTCAAGTAGTTGTTGTACTCGATCAGCTTGGCGGCCGCGGTGTTGTAGTGCAGCAGCTCGACATCGGCGTGCACGCCGGCGATGGTGCGGTTCAGCAGTCGCAGGGCGTCGGTGTCGGGCTGGGTGTCGTCGTCGCTGACCCGGGGCTGGCCGGTCTGCTCGTCGACGATGTTGCGCCAGACCCGCTGCAGGAACCGCTGCGAGCCCACGACGTCCCGGGTCGACCACGGCCGGGAAACCTCCATCGGCCCGGTCGACATCTCGTAGAGCCGGAAGGTGTCGGTGCCGAACTGCTCGGACATCTCGTCGGGCGTCACGACGTTGCGCAGCGACTTGCCCATCTTCCCGTACTCGCGGCGCACGGTTTCGCCGCGCCATAC
>JACDBJ010000097.1 GCA_013695005.1 Pseudonocardiales bacterium | reverse complement strand
GACATAGGCGGTGGACCGGCCCAGGGGCAGACCGATTGGCAGCGGACGGTCCCAGGTCCCCGACAGCTCGGTGCCGACGACGCACACTGTCGTCTCGGTCGGGCCGTACCAGTTGTGGAACCTGCGTCCTGGCCCGGACCACCGTCCGGCCTGCTCCGGGCCTGGGGGCTCACCAGCGGTGATGACGTCACGCAGGTCGGGAAGCCGCTGAGGATCCAGCAGCGGCAACAACGCCGGGGGGATGAAGCCCCACGTGACGTGGTGGGCTGCGAGGAACCGCTCCAGGCGGCGCGGATCGGCGCGATCGATATCCGGGATGAGCTGGACGCTGGCGCCGCAGGTCAAGGGGACGAACAGATCGAGCAACGAAACGTCGAACCCGAAAGCCGCGAAGCTGCCGGCCCTGGTCGTGTCGTCAAGTGGGAAGCACTCGGCGACCGCGTCGGCGAAGGCAACGACCGCGCGGTGCGCCACGGCGACCCCTTTGGGCCGACCCGCCGAGCCCGACGTGTACATCACATACGCCGCGGCCTCGTCCGGCAGGGGCAGCGCCGGCGGAGTCGAGGACTCTGTGAGATCAACACCCACCAGATCCAGATTCGCGCCCTCGAACAACTGCCTGCCGACGTCGTCGACGACAACGGTCGTTATCCCCGCGTCCGCGACGATGGTCTGCAGCCGTCGCCGTGGATGCGACGGATCGAGCGGGACATAGGCACCGCCGGCCAGCAGGACGCCGAGCGCAGCCACCGGCAGCTCCAACGATCGGCGACAACTCACGCCCACCCGATGCTCCGCACCGACGCCCCGATGCCGCAGTCGGGTCGCCAAGGCGCCTGCGGCACCCACCAGGTCCCCGTATCTCATGCTGTCCTGCCACTGGCAGATCGCGACGGCGTCGGGCCGGCGCCGAGCCTGGGCTACGACGCGGTCGGACAGCAACACCCCCCTCGTGCGCTCCTGCGCCCGGCCGGGTGCTTGCGCAGCGCTGCCGATCGGTGGGCCAATCACAAGCGGCGGCCAGGCGCCGCGTCGGCCTTCGGGACCTCGAAGCGCAGACGCCATCGGTCGAGCGGAACCGCTACCGCGGCGACGGCATCATCGAGCAGCAGATGGGTCACCCGCCACTGATTCAGACGCTCGAGGCCCGGTTGCGTGCGCGGCGACCACTGCTCACCGAAGGGGCCAGGACCACGTTCAAACCGGAACCGGGCAGGTTCCACCGACAATCCGTCGCCGGTCGCCTTGAGCGTGGATTCCTTTGCGGTCCAGATCTTCAGCGCGGCGACCAGACGATCATCCTCCGGCAGCGTCAGGACCTCACGTATCTCCGCTGGGTCGAGCGCCCCGTCGCAGAAGGCACCGAAGTCTGACATCGGAACGACCTGCTCAACATCCACGCCGATCTCGATGTGCGACGTGACGCCGATCAGGACGAATCGACCGGCACGACTGGCGTTGAATCGGATACCGCCTGCATCATCAATCTCGGGCTTGCCGTTGACTCCCGTCGGTATCTCGCCAACCCCCAGCTCCACACCATGACGTCGGAGCAGGCGGCGAACGAGAACGGACTGTCCGATGTACCGTCGCCGGTCGTCATCCGCCTTGAAACGCGCGGCTCGGAGAGCGTCGCGGGGCGACAGCTCCCCCCATGCCTGGCCGGCTCCCGGCAGCCGGTCCAGATCCGCTAACTGAACCATGACCTCGTCGGGAGCCAGGGTCCGCTCCCGTGCGGTGGTGTCCGCCGTCCCGGCCGCGGTCAGGTCCGCTCGTATCAGGCTCGCTAGCCCGCCGCGTTGCGAGTCGAGGAAGAAGTGGCCACCGGGTAACGTCTCCAGCCGGAATCCGGCGGTCGTGTGCTGTGCCCAGTGCACCATCTCGGACGCGCCCACGTCCGCATCAGCGGCGCCAGCGAACGCCACGATGGGGACATCGAGTGGGCCGTCGGGCCGGAATTCGTACCGTTCGACCCAACGGATGTCGCTCCGAATGATCGGCAGCAACAAGTCGCGCAGATCGACGGACGCGACGAGTTGCTCAGCGAACCCGCCGAGACGAAGCAACTCGTCCAACAGGTGCTGGTCCGTCAGCTCCGCCAGCCGGCCCAACGGCTCAGGACGGTGCGGTGCGCCGGCTGCGCCGACGTAGAGCCTCTCGGGCAGTGGGGCGCGACGGGACGCCAGCTCGCGGACGACCTCGAACGCAAGCCTGGCACCCATGCTGTGGCCGTAGAAGGCAAACGGCGGCCGCACGTTCTCCAGCAGCGCATCGGCAATCACTGCCGCATCGATGTGTGGCGGCTCGTTGATGCGGCTCTCACGCCCGGGAAGGCGCACCGGCAGGACAGCGATCGAGTCAGCCATCAACTCCTGCCAACCCTTGAACGCGGCGGCCCCGCCGCCGGCGTAGGGAAAGCAGACGAGCGTGCAGGCCGCCCGCTGCGGCTCGGCCGTCATCGACCCGGACGACGGGCTCCGTATCACCGCAGCGCGCTCGGACATGGCACTCCCCCCGGGCACACAGTCTAGATCTGACGCTACACGGCGGGTATGTCCTGAGACAGGCGCTAATCAGTCAACGCGTGTCCGGCCCGGACCGGTGACCAGCTCTCGAGCCGGCTGCCGCGACACCGTCGTGCGCCCGCGGCCGGTGCCAAACGAGAGCACGACGTCTACCCGTCCAATCGGCAACCTCGCACCATCTCCTTGTAGGAGGGCAGAACTTTGGGGACGCTGCGAGATAGCAGCGCTGCGGGTGGTCGTTGTCGGAGCGCCCGCTGGAGGCCGATGTCAGATGCCGATCGTCGGCTTACGCGCCGGGGGCCGCGGCGGGTCCAGCTCTCACGGCTGAGAGGGTAGGACGGGCTGAGCGCAATGACGGAGAGGGCGGACCACGATGAGCAGGGCCTACGGCTACAGCGCCTATGGCGGTCCCGAGACGGAGACCTGGTTCGACCGGCCTGAGCCGGCGGCGGGTCCAAGCGAGCTGGTGATCAAGGTGAGGGCAATCGGGGTCAATCCGATCGACCACAAGATCCGCAGCGGCGCGATGGCCAACCCACAGGCCGCACCGGACTTTCCCCTCGTGCTGGGTGTCGAGGCGGCCGGGGTCGTGGTAACGGTCGGCAAGGACGTCACCGGATTCACCGAGGGTGATGAAGTGCTGGGCAAGTCTCCCGCGCCGGAACACGGCAGCTACGCCGAGCACGCGGTACTGCTCGCCGAGTCCGCAACACACAAGCCCCCACAGCTCAGTTTCGTGCAGGCAGCCGCGCTCCCGGTCGCCGGCGGGACCGCCTGGGACGTGCTGGCGGAACTCGACGTCGCCGCGGGTGAGACGCTGCTGATCAACGGCATCGGCGGTGATGTCGGTGTGATGGGTGCCCAGCTGGCGAGAGACCGTGGCGTGGCGGTCTTCGGGGTCGGCCGCGAGGCCGAGCGACCGCTCGCGGAAAGCCTCGGAGCCACGCTGGTGAGCTACGACCGTGGCGACGTCGTCGAGCAGATGCGGGCCCTGCTGCCCGGCGGTGTGGATGCCGTCTTCGACGTGATCGGCGGTTCACCGATGCACCATGTCGCCATTCTGGTCACCAACCCGGCCCGCGTCGTGTCGGTCGCCGACTCCAGCGTCGCGGACCTGGGAGGCAGTTTCCTGGTGCCCAGCTCGGTGGGTGTTCCCGCCATGACCAACATGGTCGTCGCCGGCAAAGTCGACCCCAAGGTGCTCCAGACGTATCCCTTCGACGAAGCGCCACAGGCACTGCGCGCGGTGGAGTCCGGTCACGCGCTTGGTAAGATCGTGATCGACTTGCAGCAAGTCACCGAGGGGTGAATACCCTCGCCTCGAAGCTGGCGAACTCGTGGTCTGCTGAATCAGGCCACCGAGAACGATCACGCATGATCACGGCAGTAGTATCAAACAGCCCGCTGAACTGCGGCTTTGGCCACGGACGGTGCTCGGCGCTGCGCTGGACTCCTCGGGCGCGGGCCGCGGCGAACAACGCGCGCCAGCCGCGCTGCGCGCCGCTGGCCTGGTCGAGGCTTTTGGCGCCGTTGACGCCGGCGACGCAGACGCCGCACTCGACGATCCTCGGCGCGACCCGGTGACCGGGCTCGTCGGCTTCGCCGGGCTCGTCACCGCAACGAGCGCCATCCGCAAGGCACTGGCGCCGAACGGTCCCCGTCGGCGATCTTCGACTTCGAGCTGACCGGCGACGACCACGCCGCACTGGGCACACTGAACACCGGAACTCGTACCGGTCCGAACCCTGACGTCTAGGCGCGTGAGCTGTCAGCGGGTCAGTGAAGTCGGTGGCGCGCAGACTTGTTGATCATGCTCAGGGAGTGGCCCAGTGGCCCGGTCGACGCAGGGTCAGCCCGCGACGCAATCGGGCACCGTTTCGCGCGATTCCGGGCAGGTGGGCGGATAGTTTGGCTCGGTGACGGTGACCCGGAACGGCACCAATGGCAGCCATCGACAGGCCAGCTCGAACGGGTGCCGCAGGCCTCGTCGCAACCATCGGCTCAACACGCGTCGACGGTAGCCGGCTGCCCCTACATTGCGCTCATGCGCCATCCGGCTGTACCCGCCCTGCTCATGGTCCTGTTGGTCGCCGTAGTCACAGGCTGTGTGAGCACTGTTGCGCCAGCGCGGCCCACCGGACTTCCGCGGCTGCCGGCGCCGTCGCAGGTCTGGGACGTCGAGCACGGTTGGGTGGAGCTGCCGGCGGCACCCGCGACCGCGCCCACCGAGCGCTGGCGTACGCCGCTGGCGGCTGGTGGCCGGTTCGCCGTCGACGGCGTCTCGGGCGTGATCGTCGTGGCCGAACCCGGACCGACGGGCACGGTCGTGCGGCGGATCGACGCCGGGACTGGTGCCACCACATGGACGGCGACTGCCGCGGCCGGCAACGTCACCAGGGTCGAGGTCGCCGGCCCGCCGAAGGCCCCAGTGGCGTCGGTGTGGGTCGCGGCGCCCGACGGGAGCACCCAGCTCACCG
>JACDBJ010000090.1 GCA_013695005.1 Pseudonocardiales bacterium | reverse complement strand
GTGCACAGCGACTCGACCGAGTTCTCCCGTCCGATCCTTGAACGCTCCGGCCTGGTCGCGGTATCCACAACGACCCCCTACTTCTGGCAGCGCGAGGTGTAGGGCACCGTCCACGCGAACCGCGCAGGTCTCCTCCTGCATCGCCTTCCAGGCTGTGACTTGCATCGGTAAGTGGCGCGGTTCTCGCAGCGCTGTGTGGCCGACACCAGCACGGCGATCTTGTCCGATAGCCGATCCACGTCTTCGCCCGCTGGTGCCTTGGACAGTCGAGCCCCGTGGATGAATGATTACCGTGATGAAGGAAGCGCGTCACGCATGAAGAGGAGCATGCCTGATCGCCGTGGCGAAGGGCGCCATCTCGGGAGTTGGTTAGGACGAACTTGGGAGTCGTCCAGGTTGACGGAGACGTTTTGCTGATGAAGTGCGGGGTCAATCGTCGAGGCCCTGGCTTGGCCAGGAGCCGCCCCGATCGGCCGCCCAGCTCTGAGACTTTGCACGTCAGTAGTGTTGGCACTATGCGAGCGTGGAACGCTCAAACGGCACTCGCTAGCCAGCGTGACTGAGCTGCGCTTCCGGGCGCTCGGCGGGCACGTCGCCCAGGCCGGTGAGCAGCTTGCGCAGCAGTCCGGCGAGTTGCTGCTGCTCGCCAGGGGTTAGAGAGGCCAGCAGCCCAGTCTCATTGTCGACGTGGTCGGCCAGCATGTCGTCGATGAGCGCGCGGCCGAGGTCGGTGAGTTCGATGAGCACGCTGCGTCGGTTGTCTGGGTCGGTGTGGCGGGTAACGAAGTCGCGGGCGACGAGCCGGTCGACGCGGTTGGTCATGGCGCCCGAGGTGACCATCGAGGCTTCGACGAGTTCGCCGGCGGTCAGCCGACCGGCCCGGCGCAGGGTGGCCAGCACATCGAACTCCCACAACTGCAGGCCGTGACCGGAGAACTGGGCGCGCAGTCCGTGCTCGAGGCGGCGGGAGGCGCGTTGGATGCGCCCGACGATGCCCATGGGCGAGGGGTCGATGTCTGGCCGCACAGCGTGCCACTGCTCGAGCACGCGGTCGACGCTGTCAAGCACGGCGACTCCTCGACGTTGAAGTGTTTGACGTCAGTATAAGGCACGTGCTAGACCTTTCAATCTCAAACATTTCAATGTTGAGGAGTTGTCGTGTCTCATGACACAAAGGGTCAAGGACCCCGCTGGTGGCTCACGACGCAGGCGGCGCTGGCCCCGGCGGTCTGGGGCAGCACGTACCTAGTGACAACTCAGCTGCTACCCGGGGGGCGGCCGCTCCTCGACTCCGCCATGCGGGCGCTGCCGGCCGGGCTGGTGCTGCTCGCCCTGACCCGGTCCCTGCCAACCGGCTCCTGGTGGTGGCGTTCGCTGGTGCTCGGGACGCTGAACATCGGCGCCTTCAACGCGCTTCTGTTCGTCGCCGCCTACCGGCTCCCGGGGGGGATCGCGGCCACTCTGATCGCCTTCCAGCCGTTGGCGGTCGCCGTGCTCGCGGTCGGCGTGCTCGGCGAACGGTTGTCGTCCCGCCGGCTGCTGGCTGGCCTTGCGGGCGTAGTCGGCGTGGGTCTGCTCGTGCTCCGTTCGGACGCAAGGCTTGACGCCGTCGGGATAGCGGCCGCACTGGGCGCCGCGGCAAGCTTGGCCACAGGGGTCGTGCTGACCCAGCGCTGGGGGCGTCCCGGTGGTGTCCTCTCCTTTGCTGCTTGGCAACTGAGCGCCGGAGGGCTCGTGGTGGCGCCGCTCGCGTTGGTGGTCGAGGGCTGGCCGCCCGCGTTCAGTGCGTCCAACCTGGCCGGGTACGCCTACTTGTCGCTGATCGGCGCGGCGCTGACCTACCCGCTGTGGTTCCGCGGGATCGCCCAGCTCGGCGCTTCGGTCGCCTCGTTTCTCGCCCTGCTCAGCCCGCTCGTCGCCGCCGTGCTCGGAGCCGTCGTCCTGGGCGAGGTGTTCAGCCCATGGCAAGGCGTTGGCTTCCTGGTCGTCCTGGGCAGCATCCTCGCCGGGCAGCTGGCGCCGCGCGAGCGCAGAGCAGCGCGCGCCGAAAGCGCCTGCTCGCCTGAGAGGCACTCTCAATGTCCGCACTCGGGTGAGGGAGCAGCCGACCCGGTGAACACCGCGGCGCAAGTTCCGAGGAGTCGATGATGCATCGAACCATCCTGATCACCGCAGCCACGGGTCAGGTCTCGAGCGCCCTCATCGAGGAGCTCGACCGCACAGACCGCCAGTTGCGCGTTCTAGTCCGCGACCCCTCGAAGGCTCGAAGCCTGGGCGCTCGCGGCGTGGAGGTGTACACCGGCGATCTCGGTGACCCGTTCTCGCTCGCACCCGCGCTCGAGGGCGTCAGCGACCTCTGGCTGCTGACCCCCAACGGCCCACGCGCGCCCGAGCACAGCACGAACGCGCTCTGGGCCGCACGCCGCGCCGGGATTGAGCGCGTCGTGCGTATGTCGGCAGTCGGCGCGGCCCACGACGCCGCGACGCGCAGCGGCCGGCTGCACGCCCTCTCCGACCACGAGCTACAGCAGTCCGGGATGTGCTGGACCATCCTGCGGCCTCACTGGTTCATGCAGAACCTGCTCGGCGCCGCCGACGAGGTCGCGGCTACCGGGAAGCTGCACCTCAACATGGGCAACGGTCGGCTTGGGATGATCGACGTCCGCGACATCGCCACACTCGCCGCGTACGTCCTAACCGACCACCCCGACCGCCACCACGGCCAGATCTACACCCCGACCGGGCCGCGAGCCATCTCCTTCGCCGAGGTCGCGAACCAGCTCCGACAGACCATCGGCAACGACGTCACCTACACGCTCGTCACCGACCAGGCGGCGGCCGCAAACATGCTCAACAGAGGCATACCGGACTGGACCGTCGGGATGCTCATCGAGTACGCACAGGCCTACGCCTCCGGCTGGGGCGACTTCGTGACCACCGACTTCCACGACATCACCGGCCGGCCGCCACGAAGCTTCGCAGCCTTCGCCCGCGACCATGCCCACGCATTCACACCGCGCAGCGAACCGAACGACGCAGCCGCAGCCGCGTACGGCCAGTTCGCCGGCGATCCAGCCCCCGATTCCGACCGCGCCCCCGAGCATCCCGGCGCCGAACTTGAACAGCAGACCGGAGACGCAGCTCTGCGCGATTGCCATGCCCCAGCCGATTAGCAGACCACCAACGACGTTGGCCACCGGACGAAATGCCAGCCCGGTGTTCAGGTCAGCACCCAGCGGCGTCATGTAGAGGACGGCGAGTCCGACCGCCCCAGCGCAACGGCCAGAGCCCAGCCGCGAAGCAGAAGGAATCGGCCCTTCCAGGCATCGGCGAACATCGAGTTGAAGCACAGCTGCCCTCGCTGCAGGACATAACCCATGCCGATCCCGGCAAGCGCCCCGGCCAGGACCGCAAGGGCCATCACGTCTCCTCGCAGAACTGCGCTGACAACGGGCGTCGGACCCGGGACCAGCGGCGGATCTCAGGGTCGGATTTTGCTACGTCCATGCAGCCATCATGGCCGACGGGGTACCACAGTGCCGTAGAGGAAGATCCTCGTACGCTTCGCTCACGCTGGGATCAATGCTGTCCTAGGCTGACGCGAGCGCAGGCGTGTGTTGCGCGGGGGACAGCTCATGCTTCGACGAGAAACCTGGAGGCCGTTTCGTGGCCAAGGAACCCGGCACCGAAGAGCCCAACGACGACCCCGTCGAGGGACCCGTGCCGAGCGGTGCCGATGCCCATGACCAGCCATGGCCGGCCGACGACGCAGATGAACCCGCCGAGCAGGTCCGGCGCACCGATGCCGATCGCTGGGCGGCCTCGTTCGCCAACATCGCTGACCAACCGGGTTCAGCCGGCCGATCCGAGAGCGCTGCCAGGAACGGTTCCGAGGAAGCGTCGCTCGCCCAGGACAAGCCGCCGTGGGTCAACCGCGCCCCCGAACCGCTCCCTGGATCCAGCTGGCACGCCGAGGCCCCCGGGCGAGCCTGGACCGCCGACGTGCCCACCGGGCCTAGCTGGAGTGCCGACTCCAGCAGGGCACCGGCAGACCAAGCACATCTGCCTCCGCCGGCGCCTGCGGACTGGACGCAGAACAACCGGAGCTCGCCCGGTCATGCAGCGGGCGCCGCGTCCTCCACTGGCGGTTCGGCCGGGGACGAATCCGGCGACGGCCACTCTCCGGTGAGCCGCGCCGCCCTCAAGCGCAGCGCGCAGGCATTCCCCTCGGACCGCCCGCCGCCGCCGCCGGGATATCCGGCTCCGCCGGCTCGCCCCGGTCTGCAGCAGCAGACCGACCAGCCGTACGGCAGTGATCAGTACGGCAGTTCTCAGTACGGCGGTGACCAGTACGGCAATCAGCCCTACGGCGGTGGTCAGTACGAGAGCCGCCCGTACGGGAACCAGCACTACGGCGCCCAGCAGTACGGCGGCGAGCAGGGGAATCGGTACGCCGAGCCGAGTCGCGGCGACCGCCGCGAGGCCGATCCCCACCCCGGGCACCAGGCCACCGGGCCCGCCGTCCCTGGCCCGCGCTCCGAGACTGCACCCGGCTCACAATCCAGCTGGTCGGCGCCGCCCCCGGCCCCCGCGCCGGCGGCACCACCGGCCCATCAGTGGCAGCAGGCGCAGGCGGCTCAGGTCGGCTGGCAACCCTCGCGCCAGCAGGGGCCGCCGCCGCAACAACACAGCTCAGCAGCTGATCTGACCTCTGGGTCTCTGGTCAAGCCGGCGGCGGCCGTACCTAGAGTCGGCTGGCGCAAGATGGTCCACGCGGTAACCGGTGGGACGCTCAATCCTGGTCTGTCCCAAGCGGAACTGCAGCGACGCAATCTCATCGAGCGGGCTACCGCGCCGGTCCGTGGGTGCCACCGGATCGCGATCGTCTCGCTCAAGGGCGGGATCGGCAAGACCACCACCACCGCTGGCCTGGGCTTGACCCTCGCCGAGCACCGAGGCGACCGGGTGGTCGCTCTCGATGCCAACCCCGATGCCGGCACTCTGGCCGAGCGGCTGACCGGCCAGATCGATGTCACCGTCCGGGACCTGCTCGACAACATGGAATCGATCCGGTCCTTCACCGACGTCTCGGCCTTCACCTCACTGGCCGCCCGGCTCCAGGTGCTGGCCTCTGAACAGGACCCGGAGATGTCCGAGGCCTTCAACGAGGAGGAATACCGCACGGTCTCCGACGT
>JACDBJ010000055.1 GCA_013695005.1 Pseudonocardiales bacterium | reverse complement strand
ACATCCAGCGGCAGCCGCAGCGTGTAGCCGCGGACCTGGATGTCGCGCTCCTCCATCACGTTGAGCAGCGCCACCTGGATCCGCTCGGCGAGGTCGGGCAGCTCGTTGATCGCGACGATGCCGCGGTGTGCGCGCGGGACCAGCCCGTAGTGGATCGTCTCCGGGTCGCCGAGGCTGCGGCCCTCCGCGACCTTGACCGGGTCGACGTCGCCGATCAGGTCGGCCACAGCGGTGTCCGGGGTGGCGAGCTTCTCGGTATAGCGGGCGGCGCGGTGCCGCCAGGTGACCGGCAGCTCGTCGCCCAGCTCGGCGGCCCGCCGGCGGGAGGCCGGGGTGATCGGCGCGTAGGGGTGCTCCCCCAGCTCGGAGCCCTCGATGACCGGCGTCCACTCGTCCAGCAGCGCGACGAGGCTGCGCAGCAGGCGGGTCTTGCCCTGGCCGCGCTCGCCGAGCAGCACGAGGTCGTGGCCGGCGATCAGCGCCCGCTCCAGCTGCGGCAGGACCGTGGACTCGAAGCCGACGATGCCCGGCCACGGGTCGCTGCCGGCGCGCAGCGCGGCGAGCAGGTTGTCGGCGATCTCGGCCTTGACGCCCCGGAGCTCGTGCCCGGAGGCACGCAGCTCACCGACGGTGCGGGCCGCGAACTCGGGAGGCTGTAACGACGTAATAGGCACGGGCCCACGCTACGGCTCCGGCGGTCAGCCGGCATCCCCACGAGCCTCGCCGTGCAATTCCCGGTTCTGGGTTCCCATCTGCCACCCTGGGACGACTGACAGTGGGAGCACGAAATGAACACACGCAGTGTGGCTCAAGTACGCCGTCGGCAACTCGCTCGGCGGCTGCGCAAGGCACGCCAAGCGGCGGGGCTCACTCTGGAGACAGCGGCCCGCCAACTGGACTGCTCGTCGAGCAAGCTCAGCCGGATCGAGACCGCTGACCAGCGGGTTGACGTGCGCTGGGTGCGCAGCATGATGGATCTCTACGGGGTGGCCGGCGAGGACTGGACCGAGCTGCTGGAGCTCACCAGGGCGGCCCGCGCCCGCGGCTGGTGACGCAACTATGGGGCGTTTGACGAAGGCTTTGTTCCGCTGGGGAGCGAAGCCAGCCTGGTACGTACCTTCCAGCTGCGCTTAGTCCCCGGCCTACTACAAACTGAGCAGTACGCCCGTTGGCTGTTCACCACGTCGTCCACGCCGCGCACGGATGCTGAGCTAGAGCGAGAGGTCGTCGTGCGCATGACGCGCCAGCGACGACTCACGAATGAACAGCCGGTCGAACTGGTGGCGATTGTGGACGAGTCAGTGTTGCACCAGCCGGTCGGGAATGCCGACACGATGTTTGCGCAGCTCACTCGGCTGGTCGAGGCAACGTCGCTGCCGTCGGTGACTCTCCATGTGCTGCCCCACGGGTGCGACTCCACCGTCGCCTCCGACTCTTCACAATGCTGAGCTTTGGCGATCTGGGTGAGCCTGACCTCGTCTATGTCGAGTACCACATGGGCGCGATGTACATCGACAAGCCTGAGCTGGTCGCTAGAAGAAGCGCACGGCGCGCAGTCAGATGCCTGCCCGACACACTGACCGCGGAGCGCGGCGTGCGAGCCTGGTTGGCGTTCGCGAGCGGGCTGCACGCCAGGGAGTTCGACCGCCCTGACCGCCCGCGCGTCAGCCCGGCCAGCGACCCGCCGCGTTGATCAAGGGCAGATGGCGGCTTGTCAAGATCGACTGACCACCATTTGGCCTTGATCGCGAGACGGCGGGGCTGAGGCGGCGGCCGCTACCGGCTTGCCGCCGAGGCAGAATCAGGCGTACGCGTCCACCGGCGGGCACGAGCAGACGAGGTGGCGGTCACCGTAGGCGCCGTCGATCCGGCGCACCGGCGGCCAATACTTGCCGCTGCGCCGCCCGTTCGGGAAGACGGCCAGCTCACGGGCGTACGGGTGTGTCCACTCCTGCACCAGGCTGTCGGCGGTGTGCGGGGCATTGCGCAACGGGTTGTCCTCTACCGGCCACTCGCCGTCGGCGACCCTGTCGATCTCACCGCGGATCGCGATCATCGCCTCGCAGAAGCGGTCGAGCTCGGCGAGGTTCTCGCTCTCGGTCGGCTCGACCATCAGCGTGCCGGCCACCGGGAAGGACATCGTCGGGGCGTGCAGGCCGTAGTCCGCGAGCCGCTTGGCGACATCGTCGACCGTGACGCCGGTGGTCTTGGTGATGCCGCGCAGGTCGAGGATGCACTCGTGGGCGACGAACCCGCCCGGCCCGGTGTAGAGCACCCGGAAGTGCGGCGAGAGCCGGCGCGCGACGTAGTTCGCCGCCGCGACCGCCACCAGGGTGGCGCGCCGCAGGCCGTCGCGGCCCATCATCCGCAGGTACGCCCACGAGATGGGCAGCACGCCGGCACTGCCATGCGGCGCGCCCGCCACAGGTCCGACGCCGGCGCCGGGTAGGTAGGGCGCCAGGTGCTCCCGCACCGCCACCGGGCCGACCCCGGGCCCGCCGCCGCCGTGCGGGATGCAGAACGTCTTGTGCAGGTTGAGGTGGCTGACGTCACCGCCGAACCGCCCCGGCCGGGCCAGCCCGACCAGCGCGTTGAGGTTGGCTCCGTCGATGTAGACCTGGCCGCCTGCGTCGTGCACCAACTCGCAGATCTCGCTGACCCCCGCCTCGTAGACGCCGTGGGTCGACGGGTAGGTGATCATCAGCACGGCCAGCCGCTCGGCGTGCTCGTCGAGCTTGGCACGCAGGTCGGCGAGGTCGACATCGCCGGTCGCCTGGTCGCAGGCCACGACGACCACCCGCATGCCGGCCATCACCGCGGACGCCGCGTTGGTGCCGTGCGCGCTGGCCGGCACGAGGCAGACATCACGGTGCTCCTGGCCGCGGTCACGGTGGTAGGCGCGGATGGCCAGCAGCCCGGCGAGCTCGCCCTGGCTGCCGGCGTTGGGCTGCAGCGAGACCGCGGCGTACCCGGTGAGGTCGGCCAGCCAGCGCTGCAGCCCGTCGATCAGCTCCAGGGTCCCGGCCGCGTCCTCGGGCGGTATGAAGGGGTGCAGGTTGGCGAACTCCGGCCAGCTGATCGGCTCCATCTCGGCGGCCGCGTTGAGCTTCATCGTGCACGAGCCCAGCGGAATCATCGTGCGGTCCAGCGCGAGGTCGAGGTCGGACAGCCGGCGCAGGTAGCGCATCAGCGCTGTCTCGGAGCGGTGCTCGTGGAACACCGGGTGCATGAGGTACGGCGAGCGGCGGCGCAGCGCGTCGGGCAGCGCGTCGCCGGTGGCGCGGTCGAGCTGGTCCGGGTCGGCGCCGGTCACACCGAACGCCCGCCAGACGACGTCGAGGTGTTCGCGGTTGGTGGTCTCGCCGCAGGCGATCGCCACGTGGTCGGGGTCGACGAGCCGCAGCGCGACACCGTGGCTTCGGGCGGCGGCGACCACGGCGTCCGCCCGCTCCGGAACCCTGGCCAGCACGGTGTCGAAG
>JACDBJ010000021.1 GCA_013695005.1 Pseudonocardiales bacterium | reverse complement strand
CCGCGGCCACGCCGGCACCCGGTGCGCATTGGGCTGGTCGCCGCGCTCGCCGCCGGCGTGCTGGTCGTCGCAGGCCACGCGCTCAGCCCGGCGGCGTCGACAGCACGGCCACCGGCGGACGGGCTGCTCGTCCAGTACGACTACTCGCTGCAGCTCCCGAGCGGCTGGCGGCACACCGGTGGGTTGCCCGAACACCGGCGCACCCTGCTGACCCCGGCTGACCGTCCCGGCGGGTCAGACCTCATCTCGGTGGAGCAGACCGTGCTCGACTACGACACCAGCGCCGAGCTGCGCCGGGCTGCTGCTGAGCTGCGCGCCCGCTACGACGCCGCGGTGGCCTCCGGCGCCGCGCTCGAGGGCTTCGACTCCGGGGCCACCTTCGCCGGCAGGCAGGTCACGACGTATCGGCAGCGGCAGCTCGAACGCGACGCCGTGGTCGACTGGTACGTGATCTTCGACGGCAGCGCCCAGCTCAGCGTCGGCTGCCAGCACACCGCGGCGGGTTCGGCGGCGGTAGGCACGGGCTGCGAGGCCGTGGTGGCGTCGCTCCGGCTGCATCCCCGGTGACGAGTTCCCGATCGGGAAGAGATTCGCCGAACCGGCGCTGATCCGGAACCGATGCTGCGACGGTCCCGTCGGACGTCCACAGCTTCTACATAGGGAGTGATGACATGGCCGCCGGTTACGGCACCTCGACCGATGACATGCACCGCGCCGGGCAACAGGTGTTCAGCGTCAACGAGCAGGTCCAAGGTGATCTCGGGGCGCTGCGCGCTCAGCTGGCTCCGCTGGCCGGGGCATGGCGCGGCGAGGCGTCCACCGCGTTCCAGGCGCTGATGGCTCGGTGGGACACCGACGCCCGTGCGCTCAACGAGGCGCTCCGCGGCATCGGCGAGGCGATTCAGGGCTCCGGTCAGACCTACGCCCAGCAGGAGGAGCAGAACGCAGGCGCGCTCGGCAACATCCGCTCGGCGCTGGGTTAGGGAGGAGCACACAATGTCCGAGATCAAGGTCACCTTCGGCGAGTTGAGCGCGGCCCAGCAGAGCGTGGCGAGCACGTCGCAGCGCATCTCCGGCCAGCTCGACGAGCTCAAGCGCTACCTCGCACCCCTGGCCGCGACCTGGGAGGGGCAGGCTGCGCAGGACTACCAGGTCAAGCAGCGGCAGTGGGATACCGCCGCCGCCGACCTCACCGCCGTGCTGGCCCAGATCGGTGTCGCGCTGGGCTCTGCCAACGACAACTACCAGCTGGTAGAACAGGCCAACGCCCGCCGCTGGCAGTAGCGCCGCGGGGGTCCCGAAGCGGCATGGGGCCACTTTGACCTCGTCGGACAGGCCCGAGTATCGTGGGAACCCGTTGTGCGGCCAGCGGTGATCCGTTCCCGGGCCGCTTTGGTTAGCTCCCGACGGTAGACGACGAGGTAGGTCCGTGCGTACGTACAGCCCGAAGCCAGGCGAGATCACGCGCGCCTGGCATGTGATCGACGCGACCGACGTCGTGCTTGGCCGGTTGGCCTCCCAGGCCGCGATCCTGCTGCGTGGCAAGCACAAGGCGATGTTCGCCCCGCACATGGACACCGGCGACTTCGTGGTGATCGTCAACGCCGAGAAGGTCGCGGTCTCCGGCACCAAGCGGGACAACAAGTTCATCTACCGCCACAGCGGTTACCCCGGCGGGCTCAAGCAGCGCACCGTCGGCGAGATGCTCGAGAAGTACCCGGACCGCCTGCTCGAGAAGGCAATCAAGGGCATGCTGCCGAAGAACAAGCTCGGCCGCGCGATGGCCAAGAAGCTCTTGGTCTACGCCGGTCCCGACCATCCCCACGCGGCGCAGAAGCCCGTGCCGTTCGAGATCACCCAGGTAAGCCAGTGACAGCCAAGAAGAGGACCGGCGGCACCGAGAACGCCGACGCCCCAGCTGCCTCGGCCGCCGACGAAGGACAGAGTGTGACCCCTCCCGTACCCACCCCTCCAGCGTCCGGCAAGCCCGCCGCAGCCACCCCCGCCGATGTCGCCACCGACGCGACCGAGGCCACGCCCGTCGAGGCCGCAGCAGCACCGGAGCCCGAGGCCGTTCCTGCCGAGGCCACTGCGGACGAGCCGACTGCCGCCGACGCGGACCAGCCGGCCGCCGCCGAGGCGGCGGAGCCGGCCGCTGCTGACGAGCCCGAACCAGCCGCGGAGGCTGCCGAGATCGCAGCCGCTCCGGCGGACGAACCGCCCGCCGAGGTCGAGGTCACCGTCGACACCGCGTCCGACGATGCAGCGGAGTCGGCCCCCGCCGCCGCCGCCGCCAAGGCGCCACGCAAGCCCATGCCCGACAAGCCGGTGCAAACCGTCGGTCGCCGCAAGCAGGCGATCGTCCGCGTGCGGCTCAAGTCCGGAGACGGGACGTTCGTGGTCAACGGCAAGGACCTGGAGACCTACTTCCCGAACAAGGTGCACCAGCAGCTCATCCGTGAGCCGCTGGTTATCCTCGACAAGGTCAAGGCCTACGACGTGATCGCCAGCCTGCACGGCGGCGGCATCTCCGGCCAGGCCGGCGCGCTGCGCCTCGGGATCGCGCGCGCGTTGATCGAGCTGGACATCGACGATCGCCCGGCGCTGAAGAAGGCCGGCTTCCTCACCCGCGACCCCCGGGTCAAGGAGCGCAAGAAGTACGGCCTGAAGAAGGCCCGCAAGGCGCCGCAGTACAGCAAGCGCTGACCGCTGTCGAATGCCGCGACTGTTCGGTACCGACGGTGTCCGGGGCCTGGCCAACCGCGACCTGACCCCGGAGCTCGCGCTGGCCGTGGCTGCCGCTGCGGCGCGGGTGCTCGCCGAGCAGGACGACTACCACCGCCAGCTGGCCGTCGTCGGCCGTGATCCGCGTGCCAGCGGCGAGATGCTCGAGGCCGCCGTGGTGGCCGGGCTGACCTCCGCCGGTGCCGACGTGCTCCGGGTGGGCGTCCTGCCCACGCCTGCCGTGGCGTTCACCGTCGGCGACCGTGGCGCCGACCTCGGCGTGATGATCTCGGCGTCGCACAACCCGATGCCGGACAACGGGATCAAGCTGTTCGCCGCGGGCGGGCACAAGCTGCCCGACGCGGTCGAGGACGCCATCGCGGCCCGGCTCGACGACCATGCCGATCGCCCGACGGGCGCGGCGATCGGTCGGGTGCGGGATCTCGCCGCCGCGCGCGAGCGCTATGTCGAGCACCTGGTGCTTGCCGGCGTCGGCAAGATGTCGGACCCGGAACCACCGCTGGCCGGCATCCGCATGGTGGTCGACTGCGCAAACGGCGCCGCGGCCGCGGTCGCTCCGGAGGTGTACGAGCGGGCCGGCGCCGAGGTGATCGCGCTGCATGCCGAGCCCGACGGCCTGAACATCAACGACAACTGCGGCTCGACGCACCTCGACGAGCTGAGCGCAGCCGTGCTCGCGAACCAGGCCGACCTCGGCATAGCCCACGACGGCGACGCCGACCGCTGCCTGGCGGTCGCCGCGGACGGCTCGGTGGTCGACGGCGACCAGCTGATGGCGGTGCTGGCGCTCGCGATGAAGGCCGACGGTGAGCTCACCGACGACACGTTGGTGACCACGGTGATGAGCAACCTCGGGCTGCACGTCGCGATGCGTGCGGCGGGCATCAAGGTCCGGATCACCCAGGTGGGTGACCGGTACGTGCTCGAGGAACTGCGGGCGGGCGGGTTCGCACTCGGCGGCGAGCAGTCCGGGCACATCGTGTTGCCGGCCTGTGCGACCACCGGCGACGGGCTGCTCACCGCGCTTCGGGTCATGGCGAGGATGGCGGCCACCGGGAAGTCGCTGCGCGAGCTGGCCGGCGTGCTGACACCGCTGCCGCAGGCGCTGGTGAACGTCCGGGTGGCGGACAAGTCCGCCGTCGCCGACTCGGCGGAGGTGCAGGCCGCGGTGGCCGCCGCGGAAGCCGAGCTCGGTGAGAGCGGACGGGTGTTGCTGCGCCCGTCTGGCACGGAGGACCTCGTCCGCGTGATGGTGGAGGCTCCCACGCCGCAGGAAGCGGACGAGCTCACCCGCCGGCTGGCCGCCGTCATCGGCAGCGTCGGCTGACGTCGCAGTTCTGCCTCGTAACCGCAGGGTCACACGGCATTGTGACCCGCGTGGATCTCGCGTAGCTTACGCATGCAATATCGTCTGCAAGTACGAATGCACGTGCATGAGCACGGCGAGCGGAGGACGACATGCAGGTCGTGCAGGGGCTCTCCGACGCCGTGTGGCGCAAGAGCCGTCGTAGCAACCCCAATGGCAACTGTGTCGAGTTGGCCAGGCTGCAGTCCGGCGAGGTAGCCGTCCGCAACTCGCGGCACCCCAGCGGCCCGGCGCTGGTCTACACCCGCGCGGAGATGGAAGCCTTCATCGGTGGCGCCAAGGACGGCGACTTCGACGACCTCATCGGCTGAGTCGCTCCAGCAACAGGACACAAGAACGTAACCAGGTGCACGTGCACCTGTCCTTGCACTCGGAGGCGGTGAACAGGCACGCTGAGTTACGGATCACCACGCTTCGAGCCCCGATCGGGTGATCGCCCTAACTCATGGTGACTCCGTCCCGGTGGCGGCAGCCTCGGCGACGACGGCTCCCGGCGCCGGGAGCGGCGCTGTTGCCGAGGCCGACAAGTCGCAACGCACTGAGGTCGGCCGCACCGGGGCACGGTTCCCGCGGCCACGCAGCTGCGGCGGTGGGAGGAACGCGAGCGCAAGGCGGCCGCGAAGTCGAAGACGGACGAACAGCGCCCCGCCGAGCCAGACCCCGTGCCGGCTCCGCTCCGCATCGCGGCTGACGGCCGTGGCGCATGCCGTGCCGGCCGCCGCGGCACCTGAGCCGGCTGGATGTCCCGGAGCCGGATGTCCCGGAGCCGGATGACGCTGGGCCGGCGGTGGCGTTCGTCCGCCCCTACATCCTGACCGGCGGTCGGACCAAGGCGACGCTATACCTCGGGCTGGAGACGCTGGTGTCGGCTCGCCGGCCCGGCGTTCCGCTGGCAGGCACGGCCGACACCGCCCACCAGGCCGTCATCGAGCTGTGTGTGCGCCCGGTGTCGGTGGCCGAGGTCGCCGCGATGATGACGGTGCCGCTGGGCGTGGCCCGCGTGCTCGTCGGTGACCTGGCCCAGTCCGGGGTGCTGTTCGTGCACCGCCCAGCGGTGACGAACGGGGTGCCCGACGCCGAGCTCCTGGCGCGCGTCATCGACGGCCTGCATCGGCTCTGAGTCCGGCCTCGGCATCCGAGGCGCTGTACCTCGTTCGGGGACGCATGTGACACTGAGCGCGACGGAAAGTACGCGAGGGGACATGGATGCTTGCCGCGAAGCCTGACCGCGAGCCGACGACCCGCAACATCGCCAGCGCCTCGCCCGGTGGCCCAACCGTGCAGCGCATGGTGCTGGGCACCCAACTGCGCCGGCTGCGCGAGGCCAGCGGGATCACCCGCGAGGAGGCCGGCGACGCGATCAGGGCGTCCCACGCCAAGATCAGCCGCCTCGAGCTCGGCCGGGTCGGATTCAAGGAGCGCGACCTGAACGATCTGCTCGCGCTGTACGGATTGACCGACGCGCAGGACCGTGCGCCGTTCCTCGATCTGGCATGGCATGCGAACTCACCAGGCTGGTGGCAGCAGTACGGAGACGTTGTGCCGAGCTGGTTCGAGATCTACCTCGGCCTCGAACAGGCCGCGACGATGATCCGCACCTACGAGCTGCAGTTCGTCCCCGGTCTGCTGCAGACCGAGGAGTACGCGCGCGCAGTCATCATGCTCGGCCAGCATGGCGGCACCCGGGAGGACGTCGACCGCCGGACGCGCTTGCGGATGTCGCGCCACGACGTACTGGACAAGGCCGAGCCGCCGCACCTGTGGGCCGTCGTCGACGAGGCGGCGCTGCGGCGGCCGTTGGGTGAACGGTCGGCGATGCGCACCCAGCTCGAGCACCTGATCGAGATGACTGAGCGGCCGAACGTCACCTTGCAGGTCGTGCCGTTCCACGCCGGTGGCCACGCCGCGGCGGGCGGTCCGTTCACGGTGCTGCGCTTCGGCGAGCCCGACCTGCCGGACATCGTGTACCTCGAACAGCTCACCAGCGCGCTCTACGTCGACAAGCGCCAGGACGTCGACCGCTACGTGGCCGTCATGGAGCGGCTGTGTGTGCAGGCCGAGCTGCCCGCGCAGACCGCCGACGTACTGCAGCGAATGATCAAAGAGCTGTAGACCCGACCTGGCGTTGTCGCAGATCACCGCGGACACCCACCCCGAGATGGTCAACGCCGCCGTCCGCGCCTGACACCGATCACTCGGGCTGGATGCTCGGTGGGGTCGGGCGCAAGACCTGAGCACGTCCCGCTGCTCGCACGTCGTCGCTCCAATCACGCCAATCGGCCCCGCCGGGGTGGTGCCGGGTGTCAGGATCGGAACCGACTCGCGCCTCGAACCGTCCGACGGCCGAGGAGGAGCAGCGATGGCGCCCAAACTTCATCTCGATCCCGAGGCCGTCCTGGACGTCTCGCAGCATGCGGCCGCACTGGCAATCGCCGCCGACCACCTGCGTGAGTACGCCGCCGAGGACCTGCCGTCGGCGGCCTCGTTCGGCGTGCTGGGCGAGCGGGCCGGAGCGGTCTGTGCCGGCCTGACGCGTCGGCTCGCGGAGTC
>JACDBJ010000591.1 GCA_013695005.1 Pseudonocardiales bacterium | reverse complement strand
CCGAGTTCATCCAACTGAAACGCAAGCTGCGGAACTTCATCTTCCCGATGAGTGTTGCCTTCTTGCTGTGGTACCTGGCGTACGTCCTGCTCGCGACCTACGCGCCGGCGTTCATGTCGACCAAGGTCTTCGGCAACATCAACGTCGGCCTGATCATCGGGCTGTCTCAGTTCGTCACGACGTTCCTGATCACCACTCTGTACGTCCGGTACGCCAACCGGCAACTAGATCCACTCTCCGAGCACCTTCGCCGCCAGATCGAGGAGGCCGGGCTGTGACCCTCGCGCAAACTCCCGCCCCCGCCGCTGTCGGCAACCCGACCCTCAACATCGCGATCTTCGCGGTCTTCGTCGCGTTCACCCTGGTCGTGGTGTTCCGGGTCAGCCGCAGCAACAAAACCGCGTCGGACTACTACGCCGCGGGGCGGGCGTTCTCGGGCCCGCAGAACGGCGTGGCGATCGCCGGCGACTACCTGTCCGCGGCGTCGTTCCTCGGCATCGCCGGCGCTATCGCAGTGAACGGCTACGACGGCTTCCTGTTCTCGATCAGCTTCCTGGTGGCCTGGCTGGTGGCGTTGCTGCTGGTGGCCGAGCTGCTGCGCAACACCGGCAAGTTCACCATGGGCGACGTCCTGAGCTTCCGGATGCGGCAACGCCCGGTCCGCGCGGCCGCGGCGACCTCCACGCTGGTGGTCTCGTTCTTCTACCTGGTCGCCCAGATGGCGGGTGCGGGCGCTCTGATCGCACTGCTGCTGAACATCCCGAACACCGACACCCTCGGTCAGGGCATCGTGATCGGGATCGTCGGCATCATCATGATCACCTATGTGCTCGTCGGCGGGATGAAGGGCACCACCTGGGTGCAGATCATCAAGGCGACGTTGTTGCTGGTCGGAGCGGCAACGATCACGGCATGGGTGCTCGGCCGGGTGGGGTTCAACCTCAGCGAGCTGCTGGGCCAGGCGGTGGACAAGAACCCCGTGCTGACCGACGCGACCGGCAAGCCGATCAAGGAGCTCGGCGACACGCTGCTCAACCCGGGCCTGCAGTACGGAGCGACGCCAACGGCGAAGATCGACTTCGTGTCGTTGGGTCTGGCGCTGGTGCTCGGCACCGCCGGTCTGCCACACATCCTGATGCGGTTCTACACCGTGCCCAACGCCAAGGAGGCCCGTCGCTCCGTCGTGTGGGCGATCTGGCTGATCGGAATCTTCTACCTGTTCACGCTCGTGCTCGGCTATGGCGCCGCTGCGATAGTGGACGGCGGCTCGTCCAGGATCGCCAACGCACCAGGTGGCACAAACTCGGCGGCGCCGTTGCTGGCCTTCCAGCTCGGCGGCGAGATCCTGCTCGGCATCATCTCGGCGATCGCGTTCGCCACGATCCTGGCGGTGGTCGCCGGCCTGACGATCACCGCGTCGGCGTCGTTCGCGCACGACTTCTATGCCAATGTGATCAAGCGAGGCGAGACGGCGCCGGACTCCGAGGTCAAGGTGGCTCGGCGTACCGCCGTCGTGATCGGCGTCATCGCCATCATCGCCGGCATTTTGGCCCGCAACCAGAACATCGCCTTCCTGGTCGCGCTGGCCTTCGCCGTCGCGGCTTCGGCGAACCTGCCGACGATGCTGTACTCGCTGTTCTGGAAGCGGTTCAACACCACCGGTGCACTGTTCAGCATCTACGGCGGGCTGCTCATCTGCGTGGTCTTGATCGTGTTCTCGCCGGCGGTTTCCGGCAAGCCGGTCAACCCCGCCACCGGCCGGAGCGCGTCGATGGTGCAGGGCATCGACTTCCACTGGTTCCCGCTGGACAACCCGGGTCTGGTGTCGATCCCGGCGTCGTTCCTGCTGGGCATCATCGGGACGTGGATCGGCCGGCGTCGTGACCCAGACGCGGTGGCCCAGCACGCCGAGATGGAGGTCAGGGCCCTCACCGGCGCCGGTTCGGAGAAGGCCACGGTCGCCTGAGCCGGGGTTCACTCACTGCCTGCTGACGTGGGCAGTGGCACGATGCACGGGTGAGCGCGCCAGGAGTTCCCGCTGTCGACATCGCGCAGCTGCCGCCCGACGCCGCCATGGTGGACGTGCGGGAGACCGACGAGTGGACCGCCGGCCGGGCGCCGACAGCGACCCACGTGCCGATGTCGGAGCTGCCGGGCCGACTGCCCGAGGTGCCGACCGATGTCGACCCGCTCTACGTGATCTGCCGCTCGGGGAGCCGCTCGGGGAGGGTGGTGGCCTACCTGACCGCGCACGGCTACCGCGCGGTCAACGTCGCCGGCGGCATGCAGGCGTGGCAGGCGGCCGGCCGCGAGATGGTCTGCGACGGGCCTGCGCCGCCCCAGGTCGTCTAGGGCGGGCACGCTGCCGTGATCAGCTGCCCACGCTGCGGTCGGCCGCCTCCGCCGGGCCACGAGGCCGCGCCGTTCTGCGTCTACTGTGGACGGTTCATGGCGCGTACGCAGTGGGTTGCCGCCGCGCCGGTTCATGCCGTTGCGGGGACGGCGAAACCTGCCCAGCGTCGGCGTCGCCGCTACACCGGGCCGCCGCGCTACACCAAGACGCCCCGGTGGGGGTTCCCCGCGGTGCCGTGGAGGCCGCGGCCACAGGGCGAGGACACGGCGAAACCGGCCGCCGACCCGACGCTCGCCGCCGCGGTGCTGGCGCGCACGCTTGTGCCGTTGCTCTGGACCGTCGCGGTGCTGGCCACGGTCTCCGCCGGGGCGGAGATCTGGCGCTACATCCTGCTGCTGCTCAGCCGTGAGGACGCGCTGTCAGCCACAGCAGTGGCCGCATCCGACGCGCTGACCGTCGGTGCGGGAGCCGTCACGCTGATCGCGGCGGCGGGCGCAGGGTTACTGCTGGTCCTGTGGTCGCTGCGGGCGCAGGCCGGCGCGGCCGAACGGAGCGGCGTGCGGCCGGCGCGATCACGTCGGGAGGTGTTGCTCGGATGGCTGCTTCCGGGGCTGAACCTGTCGGTGCCCGGCTCGGTGCTGGCTGAGATCGAGCACGGGCTGCTCGAGCGGCCGGTGGCGGCGCGGCCGAAGCCGTCCGGTCTCGTGGTGCTCTGGTGGGTGATGTGGGACGTCGGCGTGGTGCTCTGTGTGGTGACGCTGCTGTGGGCGCTGCGCGACGGCGTGCAGGCGCTGGCCGACGGCGTGCTGGTGCATGCGCTGCTGGATCTCGTCGCCGCGGTGACTGCGGTGGTCACGGCCGTAGTGGTGCGGCAGTTCACCCGGCTGCTGCACCCCGCGCAGCCGCCACGGCGGATGCTGCTGGTCAGGATGGGCGCGGAGCCGTCACCCACAGCTCCCGCAAACCCCGCATGACGAACTCCGGCCGCCGCTGCGGCTCGGCGGCCAGTTGCAGCTCGGGCAGCGTGGCGCGCAGCGCGGCCAGCACGGCGGCGACCTCGATGCGGGCGAGCGGGGCGCCGAGGCAGTAGTGGATGCCCGCGCCAAAGCCTAGGTGCGGGTTCGGGTGCCGGCCGACGTCGAGGTGGTCGGGGTTGGCGAACACGGCCGGGTCGCGCGCCGCGGCACCGAGCAGCGCGGCGATCTTCTGCCCTGCTTGCACCTCGTGGCCGGCGATCTCCACGTCCCGGGTCGCGGTTCGCTCGAACAGCTGCAGCGGCGGGTCGAAGCGGAGCAGCTCCTCGGTCGCGGTGGCCAACAGCTCCGGGTCGGGCTCGCTGCCCAGCCGGTCCCACTGCGGTCGGTTGCGCAGCAGCGCCAGCACGCCGTTGCCTAGGGTGTTCACGGTGGCTTCGTGGCCGGCCATCAGCAGCAGCGCCGCGGTGCCCACCAGCTCGTCCTCGGTGAGCCGGTCTCCGTCGGCCTCGGCGACCGCGAGCAGGTCGGAGACCATGTCGTCGGCCGGGCGGGATCGCCGATGGGCTGCCAGCTCACGCAGCGCCGCGACGAACTCGGCGGCGGCGGTCTCGGCGGCTTCTCGTCGCGGTTCGTCGAGCCCGTACTCGTACATCTTCACGATGGCGTTCGACCACGGCCGCAGCGGTGGTCGCAGGGGCTGCGGCACGCCGAGCAGTTCGGCGATCACGGCGACCGGCAGCGGGCCGGCGACGGTGGCGAGCACGTCGGCGCGGCCGTGCTCGTGGATCTGCGCGGCCAGCTCGTCGACCTGCTCGTGGGCCAGTCGCTGGATGGCCGGCACGAGCCGCTGGGTGTGCCCGCGGCCGAACGCCGCCGCCACCAGCGACCGCAGCCGGGTGTGGTCCGGCGGCTCGCGCTCGAGCAGCGAGTTGTGGTGCAGCAGGTTGAACGCGGGGAAGCTGGCCGTCGGCTCGGCGTCGACGAAGAACCGGCCGAGCCCGCGGTCGCGCAGCAGAGCGGAGCAGGCCCGGTGCGAGACCGCGACCGCCATGCCCATCCCGGGATGCCAGTGCACGTCGGCCTGGCGACGCAGCTCGGCGAAGCGTGGATACGGGTCGGCGAGGAAGCCGGGATCCTTCGGGTCGAAGGGCACGTCGTTGCCGGACACCGCCCCATCGTGCCCTCGTCGCACACCCCTTTGCTCTGCGCACTCTGACGCAACAGTCGCTCGGGCCGGGCGTGTCGGCTCGGCGTCCGCTCGAGGTGGTGCGTGGGAGTGCGCAGAGCAAAGGGGTGCGAATGGACGACTGCCCTGGACGGCGCGGACGCCCGATGCGCATCGGATAGCGTTCAGGGGCGATGACTGCCAAACGGACACCCCAGAAGAAGGCCCCGCAGCGCACCGCCGCGCCGGGCGCGATCAACCCCAAGCAGCCCTGCCCATGCGGCTCGGGCAAGCGGTACAAGGCGTGCCACGGCGCCGGCACCGACGTGCTCGTGAACAGGCCGTTCGAGGGCCTGGCCGCCGAGCCGCTGCTCGTCGGGATGCGCGAGTTCGTAGCCTCCGCGCTGGCCACGGTGCCGCTCGCGGAGCCAGCGGAAAAGCCGGTGACGATCGCGACCGTGTTGCCCGGCGCCGCCGCCGCTGTCGTCCGCAAAGACGGCCACGCGATGGTCGGCCTTCAGGTCCAGTCCCGCTCCGGCGACCTGTCGGCCGACCTGGGCCGGGCGCTTCGGTGGGTGTTGGACGCCGAGCCCGGCGAGGTGCTCACGACGGCGTCCGGCATCGGTGAGCAGCACGACGTCGTCCGCCTGCAGCAGCTTCTCGACCCGAAGGCCGAGCTGGAGCTGACGCTGCATGCCGACTTCAACTGGTGGCTCGACGGCGACGACGACCCGCCGCCGGAGGCCACCGCCGCGGTCGAGCACTCGAACTCGCTGATCAGGCCGACCGAGGCCATCGCGGCCGACGGCGTGCGCGGCGCATTCTGGGTGGACACCGGCGCCAAGGCGCACCTGCGGTGGGTGCGCACCGAGCCGGAGGACCGGCTGATGGACGCGCTCGCCCGCCTCCAGGCCGCCGGTGAGCTGGACCTCGGCGAGGGCTCGCGCTACGTCGGCGCGTTCCGCGCGCACGGCCTGCTCGTGCCGGTCTGGGACCTCGACCGCGAGCAGCACGCCAAGGAGTGGGTGGCGCCGACAGCGGCGTTCGCCACCCGGTTGGAGGCGGCGCTGGCGAAGAAGACGGCGCTGCTGGCCTCGGAGCGGCGGGCTCGCGACGGGCTGGCCGGCCGGCAGGTCACCCTGCACTGACGCCACGGCGGTCGGCCTGCCGAGCGTGGCCTACCGTTGGTGACCATGTCCAAGGTTCTGACCGAGCTGCCTGTCGGCGAGCGCGTCGGTATCGCGTTCTCCGGTGGCCTGGACACCTCGTGCGCGGTGGCCTGGATGCGCGAGAAGGGTTCCATCCCCTACTGCTACACCGCCGACCTCGGCCAGTACGACGAGCCCGACCTGCCCGGCGTGCCGTCGCGAGCGGTGCAGTACGGCGCGGAGGCGGCCCGGCTGGTGGACTGCCGCGAGGAGCTCGTGCACGAGGGGCTGGTGGCGCTGCAGTGCGGCGCGTTCCACATCACCACCGCCGGCAAGACCTACTTCAACACCACGCCGCTCGGGCGGGCGGTGACCGGAACGCTGCTGGTCCGCGCGATGCACGAGGACGGCGTGGACGTCTGGGGCGACGGCTCCACCTACAAGGGCAACGACATCGAGCGGTTCTACCGCTACGGGCTACTGGTCAACCCCAAGCTGCGGATCTACAAGCCGTGGCTGGACGAGGCATTCGTCGGCGAGCTCGGCGGCCGGGTGGAGATGAGCGAGTGGCTCTCCGCCCGCGATCTGCCCTACCGCGACGCCACCGAGAAGGCGTACTCCACCGACGCCAACATCTGGGGCGCCACTCACGAGGCCAAGACGCTGGAGCTGCTCGACACCTCCATGGAGGTCGTCGAACCGATCATGGGCGTGGCGCACTGGGATCCCGGCGTGGCCGTCGAGCCCGAGGTGGTCGTGGTGCGCTTCGCCGACGGCTGGCCGGTTGCGCTGAACGGCGTGGCCTACGACTCCAGGGTGGAGCTGGTGCTCGCCGCAAACGAGATCGGCGGCCGGCACGGGCTGGGCATGAGCGACCAGATCGAGAACCGGATCATCGAGGCGAAGAGTCGCGGCATCTACGAGGGGCCCGGCCTGGCGCTGCTGCACACCGCGTACGAGCGGCTGGTCACAGGGATCCACAACGAGGACACGCTGGACAACTACCGGACGTTGGGCCGCCGGCTGGGTCGGGTGCTTTACGAGGGCCGCTGGTTCGACCCGCAAGCATTGATGCTGCGCGAGACGCTGCAGCGGTGGGTGGGCGCCGCGGTGACCGGCGAGGTGACGCTGCGGCTGCGTCGCGGCGACGACTACACGATCCTCGACACCACCGGCCCGAACCTGACCTACCACCCCGAGCGGCTGTCGATGGAGCGGTCGGACTCGGCGTTCGGCCCGCTGGACCGGATCGGCCAGCTCACCATGCGCAACCTCGACATCGAGGACACCCGCGCGAAGCTGGACGTCTACCGCGAGTCCGGCACCCTGCCGCCGGGGGACGACCCGCTGCAGCTCGGCCGCTGAGCCGTCACTCGACGTAGGCCAGAACGGACTTGACGTCGACGATCGGGGTCCCGTCCAGTGCCTCGAGGTCGCGTACCTGGACCCGGAGCCCGTCCATCGCGACGACCTCTACCCGATGCACCCCGACCGGGTTCGGGCGGTCGGGCGAGCGCGTGCTGAACACGCCCCGCATCGGGTTCGCGGGTTCGCCACGGGGGTGGACGACCTGGACGTCGCGGTCGGCCCGGTCCAGCCAGGTCAGCACGATCAGCTCGTCGCCGACGTTGATGTCACGGGCCGCTTCGCTGACCTCGCTGTGAAAGACCAGCCACGCCAGTGGTGACCCTTCGTAGCCCTGCTTCGGCGCGGCGGCGAGGTCGACCAGGGGTGACTCGACGTGCCCGATGGGCTGCACGACGTACGGACTCATGGCAACCATCCAACCCGTCCGCGCAGCAGCGCGTAGCCGACGAAGGCGACGATGTCGAGCAGCGCGTGCGCGCCGACAAGCATCCACAGCCGGCCGCTGCGTTGCCACACCCGACCGAACACCAGGCCCATCACGAAGTTGCCGATGAACCCGCCGAAGCCCTGGTAGAGGTGATACGCCCCGCGCAACAGGGCCGACACCAGCAGCGCACGGTTCTCCGTCCAGCCGAGCTGACGCAGCCGGGTGAGGAGGTAGCCGACGAGGATGACCTCCTCGGCCCACGCGTTGCCGATCGCCGATCCCACCAGCACCGGAACCCGCCACCAGCTGTCGCCGAGCGTGGACGGCAACACCGCCAGGTTGAGCCCGGCGGCGTAGCTGATCAGGTACAGCGCGAGGCCCGGCACACCGATGAGCAGCGCGAGGCCCGCCGCACCGGCGGCGTCACGGCCCGGCTGGCTGCGGTCCAGCCCGATCTGGCGCAGCCGAACGCCGGCGCGCAGCAGCAGGTAACCGGCCAGTGCGCCCCACGCGACCAGCTGCAGCACCCGGGTCAGCTGGAACGCGAGGTCGATCAGGTCGGCCTGCGCCTGCGGGGCGTTCAGCGCGACCTGCTGGTCTTGCAGGGGTTCTGGGCGGACCAGTGCGTCGAGCAGACTGAGCAGGCTGCGCAGCGCGGACAGCCCGAGCGTCACGGAGAAGACGACCAGCAGCTCGGTGCCGATCAGCCGCCGCTCCGCCGGGTCCTCGATCGGCGCGGTCGACGCCCGGCCCGGCGCGAGCCAGCCACGCACCCCACTCGTCACCCCGGCGACGCTACCTACCCCTGCGGCTACCCTGGGCGGGTGCGCCGGATCGTGTTGTCGCCGCGGTGGATCGGGTGGGGCGTCGTCACCCTCGCCGCCGTCGTGGCGTGCATCCTGCTCGGGCGCTGGCAGCTCGGCCGGGCCGACGAGTCCGGCGACCTGCAGAACTGGGGCTACGCCATCCAGTGGCCGGTGTTCGCGCTGTTCTTCGCGCTGCTGTGGTGGCGGATGCTGCGCATGGAGCTCCGGGCGGCGAAACCCGAGCAGCCGGAACCCGACCAGCCGCAACCGGCCGTCGCACCCACTCCACCGGTCCCGGAGCAGCACGTTCCCGCCCCGCGGCGTGCCGAGGTCGTGCGCGCCGAGCAGGACGACCCGGAGCTAGCGGCCTACAACCGGTTCCTCGCGGAGCTGGCTGCCAGGGATCGCGGAGACTGAACCGGTGTCGATCAGAACAGCGTTGCTCGCCTACCGGGTCGCGGCCTGGGTCACCGGGACCGGCCTGCTCGTGCTCGTGCTCGTCGCCATGCCGCTGAAGTACTTCGCCGACCAGGGCCGCCCCGTGGCCATCGTCGGGATGCTGCACGGCTTCCTCTACATGGCCTACGTGATCTGCACGCTCGTCCTCGCCGAGCGTTGCCGGTGGAAGCCGCTGCAGGCCGTGCTCGTCGCGCTGGCCGGCACCATCCCGTTCGTCTCGTTCATCGCCGAGCGGCGGGTGACCAGACAGGTTCGCGCGGAGCAGTCGGTCGCCTAACCGGGTACAGCTGCTTGACGGTGATCCCACCAGGCACTAAAGGGACGGCCGGATGTCGCGGGCCGTTGGGAAGCCGTTAGCGTGCACGCCTGTGTCGTCGGTCCGTGAGATGAGCGAAGCAGGCTCCTGGTCTATCCCTCCGTTGTTCGAGAACCTCGTCGACGATGCCAGCCTGCTGATGCCGCGCGAGGGCATGCCGTCGGTCGCCGATGTCGTCGCGCGCTACCTCGACGGCCGGGGTGCGCCCTACGGCCGGCTGACCGGCCAGCTGGTGAGCCCGCTCTCGCGGCTGCCGGAGGTGGTCGCCGAGGTGGCCGCAGCCGCCCCCAGCCGTCCCGTGGAGCTGTCCTTGCTCGTCGACACCGGCCTCGGCGCGCTGCCAAAGGCCCTGTCGATGGTGCTGTCCCGCAGCAGCCTGGTCACCCCGCGCACGGTCGAGGCGCCCGCCCCGCCGGACGTCGACGCCACCTGGCTGGAACGGGTCGCGGAGTTCGTGCCCGACGACGTCTTGCCGGTCGTCGAGCCCCGCCGCCCGCTGCAGGGCGACACCCAGGCCTGGTTGGACGCGGTCCAGCGGGTCGCCGAGCATGGTTGCACTCCCAAGCTGCGCTGTGGCGGCCCCCGCCCGTCCGACATCCCCTCCGACGACGAGGTGGCCGACTTCCTCGAGGTGGCCGGTGCCGCCGGCCATGGCTGCGTGACCAGCCTCGGCCTTCGGCACGCCGTGCGCCCCGCGGACGGGGCCGGTGCACCGCCCGCAAGGCGCGCCCACGGCATCCTCAACCTCCTGGTCGCCTCGGCGCGGGTGAAGAGCTCCGGCGACGTTCGCTCGGCGTTGCGCAGCACCGACGGCTCCGCGCTGGCCAAGGAGGTGGGCCGGCTGTCGACCAGGGCAGTCAAGGGTGTGCGCGCGATGCTGGGACGGTGCGCCGCCGGCCCCACGCCGGTCACCGCCGCCGAGCTGGCCGGGCTGGGCCTGCTTTAGACCACCCCGTCGGCGCGCCCGAACCGATGCCGCCCGAGGGCCGAACGCTCCTCATTGATAGGTTGCGCTAGGCCGTCTTGGGGTGAAGCCAGTGTTCGACAGCATCGGATGGGGCGAGATTCTCGTGCTCGTCGTGGCCGGGTTGTTCATCCTGGGCCCGGAGCGGCTGCCCGACGCGGCGGCCTGGCTGGGTAAGACGGTGCGGCAGGTCAAGGGTTACGCGACTGGCGCACGCGAGCAGTTGCGTGAGGAGCTCGGACCGGAGTTCGACGAGCTGCGCAAGCCGCTCAACGAGTTGCGTGACCTGCGCGGGATGGACCCTCGTCGGGCGGTCACCCGTTCGCTGTTCGAGATCGAGCCGGACATCAAGCCCAACGGCTACACGGCCGGCTCGACTGAGGCGCCGCCGCAGTCGCACCCGCCGGCGGTGCAGGCCCGTCAGCTGGGCGCGAACGAGCGGCCTCCGATCGACTCCGACGCCACGTGACGGCCATCTGATTACGGTTTGGTTTCGCTCCCGAACCGCGTCGCCCACTCGGCCGAAGACCCATCGTCGGGTTGTACCGAAGCTGCTCGCACGTTTCCGAGCCCCCGATTTCGTGCGGTAGCAGCACTGACAGGAGAGTCATCTGTTCGTTGTACGCTGACGGCCGTCAGATGCGGCTCGTTGGTTCTGGTCGGCGTGGGAATGACAGCCGGCGTGCGAATCACAGGAAAGGGTTGGGATCCACCGTGAGTATTGACGACCGCACGATGAAAGACCTGATAGCTGAGTCGCAGGACTTGCACGTCGATGCGATGAGGGACATCAAGGAGACGCTGCCGGAGTTGGCGCAGATCCGCGAGGAACGTCGCGGGCAGGAAGTCGATGCCGACGAGATCAACCGGTTCAACGCCGGTCGGCGTCAGGTCCTCAAGGGCATGGGGTACGGGGCTGGTGGCCTCGCGGCTCGCGGTCTGGTGGTGGGAGGGTTCGGCGGCATGTTCGCCGGGATCCTGTCTACTCCGGCCTACGCGGACACCGCGCTGGACATCCAGATCCTGCAGACCGCCTCGTCACTGGAGACCTTGGCGTCCGCGACCTACGCGACGGCGCTGACCTTGCCATTCATCAAGAACGGCAGCGCGACGGTCGTGAAGTTCGCCCAGACGACCATGGCTCAGCACGACGAGCACAACAAAGCGTTCCAGGCGCAGACCACCGCGCTGGGTGGCAAGCCGCAGACCATGCCCAACGCGAAGTTCGCCGCTGTGGTGGAACAGGCGGCTCCCGGGCTGAAGGCTCCGGCAGATGTGGTGACCCTCGCCTCATCGCTGGAGAAGGTCGCCACCGATACGTACCTGATGGACCTGACCATGTTGGAAGACATGAAGTCCAAGGTGATCATGAGCAGTGTGATGGGCGTGGAAGCCCAGCACCTGGCCACCCTGCGGGCGGTGGGTGCCCTGCTGGCTGGTGGCGCCCCAGAGCTGATCAAGGTCCCAATCGGTGCTGACCTGGCGAAGCTTCCTGCCGCAGCGGGCAGCGTCGCCTTCCCGGACGCCCTCGAACAGACCGACCCGATGCTGCTGGCCGCAGCAGATTCAGGAGTTGTCAAGTGAGCCGCAGCGAGAGCACACCGTCCGTCGATGTCCAACCCGCTAGCGCTGACGTAGCCGACGTGCAGGCCACTGGTGCGAAGCCAGCGGCGGCATGGGGGCGGCGTGGGCTGTTGGCCACTGCCGCCGCCGCGGCTGCCGCGGTCGCCGCGGCCTGCAGCTCCAGCGAGACCTCGTCCGGGGGGTCGTCCACCGCGGCGGCTCCCAGTGCCGCCACCGGGGACCTGGCGGTGGCCAAGCTGGCCGCCGGCCTGGAGGTCCTTGCGGTCGGTACCTACAAGGCCGCGCTGGACGCCGCGACGGCGAGCAAGCTCGGCGCGGTGCCGCCAGCGGTGGTCACGTTCGTGCAGACCGCGATGGCCCACCACCAGGTGCACCTTGACGCCTGGAACATGGTCCTGGACGGTGCTGGCCAGCCCAAGGTCACCGAACCGGACGCCAAGCTGAAGCCGACGGTGGATGCCGCGTTCGCCAAGGTGACCGACGTGACCGGGGCGGCGAACCTGGCGTTGTTGCTCGAGCAGATCGCCGCGCAGACCTACTCCAAGGCGATTCCGACCCTGCAGAGCAAGGATGCCATCAAGCTGGCCGCCCAGATCCAGATCATCGACCAGCAGCACCAGTCGATTCTGCTCTATGCCCTCGGCATGTACCCTGTGCCGGAGGTATTTCAGTCCACCGCCAAGGCCGCCAGCTAGTACATCATTTCGCCTGGACCTGCCGTACGGGGTAGCACCGTGCGGCAGGTTCCAGGGATCGATTCGACGCAAAGGAGAAGCTTATGCCGAGCCTTGGTGGCTGGGAGCTCGTCATTCTGATCGGCGTGCTCGTATTGATTTTCGGTGCCCGCAAGCTGCCGGAGATGGCCCGCTCCATTGGACAGTCCGCCCGTGTGTTCAAGGGTGAGATGAAGGGCATGAAGTCCGACGAGCAGGTGCCCGAGCAGCAACCGCAACCGACTGCGCCGTCAGCCCTGCCGCCGGCCGCCGCGCCGGTGCCGTCGACCGTGCCACCGGGCACACCGGTCGACGCGGTGGTCGTACACCGCTCCAACAACAACGCCTCGTAGCGGTACCAGTCCGTGTCCAGCTCGTTCACCGCCAGGCTGCGCCGCCCGATGGGCCGCGGGCGGAGCCGTCGTCGGGGCAACCCCGACGGCACGATGACGCTGATCGAGCACCTCTACGAGCTGCGCAATCGGCTCGCGGTGGCCGTCGGGGCGGTCGTGCTCACCTCGATCATCGGCTACATCTGGTTCGATGTGGGTTTCTTCGGCCAGACCAGTCTGGGTGAGCTGCTGACCGGCCCGTACTGCGCGCTGCCGAGCGGCGCGCGGGCCAGCATCGGCAACGACGGCTCGTGCAAGCTGCTGGGTACCGGCCCGTTCGACCAGTTCAACTTGCGAATGAAGGTCGGGATCACAGCGGGGGTGGTGCTGGCCTGCCCGATCTGGCTCTACCAGCTGTGGGCGTTCATCACCCCAGGGCTCTACGCCAGGGAGCGCAAGTTCGCGCTGAGCTTCGTCGT
>JACDBJ010000562.1 GCA_013695005.1 Pseudonocardiales bacterium | reverse complement strand
GTGTAGAGCTGGATGGACTGCGGGCCGCGTCGGTGGCGGCGGTGCCGACCCCGACGGAGCACCCTGCGTAGCGCGTCGATCACGTCCGGGGACGCTAAGTCGGGCCGCCGGCGGAACGTGGACTACCGGTCAACCCCGGGGGGTTAGGCGACGCCGAGCCGGTGCTTGAGCGAATCAAGCTCCCACACCCGGCGACGGGCCCGCGAGTCCAGATCGAGCACCAGCTCGCGGGCGATCGGGTCGTTACGCACCCGTGTCGGCGCTGTCCGGTCGGCCGCGTCTAGGTGGCGCAGTGCTTCACCGTCTCGGCCGCCTTCGGCCTGTCCATAGGCCCGCGCCAGGTCCAGATGCACCCGGCCACGGCGGGTGGCCGAGCCGAGCGCGTGGAACACGTCGTCCGCGCCTTCTAGACGTTCCGCGGCCACCGGTCCGTTCCCGAGCTCGACAGCGGCAGCCAGCCCCCATGCCTGCACGTTCGCCGGGCCGAAGTGGAAGCTCAGGAAGTTCCGCTCCCCGGTTCGCTCGGCCAGCTCCGCGGCATGCCCCAGGTAGGCCTCCGCGTCGGCGCCGCGTCCTTCGCGGGCCGCGAGCTGGGCGTCTCCGAGGTACAGCGTGCCGACCGCCTCGACGGGGCGCGTGTCGGAAGCGGACGGGTCGGCGTGCGTCTCAACCGCAGCCAGAGCGTCGGTGCGGATCGCCCCGGCTCGCCGCCGTACCCCGATGCGCGACAGCGCGCTGGCCCGTTGCATCGCGGCGAACGCAACCAGCGCGGGATCACCGCTGAGACGGGCGGCGTCGTAACCGCGGCGCGCCGCGTGCACCGCGAGGTCGAGATGGCCAAGATGCCGCGCCATCCCAGCGGCCGCCAGGCACGCCTCCACCAGAGCGGCCAACGCCGCCTGCCGGGTCGGCTCGTCACCGGTCGCGGCGTGCACGTGCAGCTCGGTGAGCAGCGCGCCGAGCCCACGCCCGGCCAGCGTGTAGAGCGTCTCGTCGGTGGCCGTGTTGGCCTGGGTGGCCAGGGCGGCCAACTGATCGACCGGCCGCGCCGGCAAGTCCGGCACGTCGTCGAGCGTCGTGTCATACAGCGCGAGGCGGATATCCGGCAGCGCGGCCAGGGCCTCGGCGCTGTCCCGGTCAGGTGGCGGGTAGGGCTGCCCGGTGAGGTCCGCTACGGAGCAGCTGAGCGCCTGTGCGAGGTCCTCGACGAGGCCGCGGCGGATGAAGCGGCGCTGTCCGTTCTCCAGCTTCGACAGGTAGGACTTGCCGATGCCGGCCAGCCCAGCGGCCTGGTCCAGCGACAGCCCGCGGCGGGTGCGAACACGGCGGACTCGGCCGCCGATGGCCTGGTCCTCGCTCGAGGCCGCGCTACCCTCGTCCACGTCCGACGCCTCTCTGTCGGGCCTGCCCCCGGCCGTCGCAAGCGGCGCGGGAGCGATTTCCTTGCTTGCCTCCCCACCGTACGGCCCGCACCGCCGGCCCCGCCGCGCACTGCGCTGCTCGCGATCCGTCAGGACCGGCTCTACCGCACCACGCACGGCACCTTCGAGGACTACTGCCGCGAGCGGTGGTAGCTATCGGATCGCCGCGCTCGCCAGCTCATCGACGCGGCGGGGGCGGTCGCCCAGCTTGATCGAACCGGAACAACTGTTCCGGTCAACGAAGCGCAGGCCCGGCCTCTCACGCAGCTCCGCGACGACCCTGCTGCTGTCCGCTCGGCGTGGTCGGCTGCTGTCGAGTCAGCCCCCGCGACGAGCAAGGCGCACCGGTGCTCACCGCGGCCATGGTCGAGACCGCTGTCCGCGACGATGAATCGGGCCTAACCGATCATGGTCGTATCACCGCCGTCTCACAGACTGCGGTTTTCAGAGTGGACGTGGGCGGTCGTCCAGGACGGCGAGACGGACCTTGACCTGCGCCGGGGGACGTGACCGACATTGACGGACGGCCCCCGTCCCTCTACGGATCAGGAGGTTGGGGTTCGAGTCCCGCCGAGCGCGCCACGTCTGAGCAGGCAATACGTCCAGGTATAGATCAACAGCGCGAATCGCTAACACCTTGCCCGTCACGAGGTAGCCGCACCGACGAGGGTCGGGACTGCCAGTTCGGCGCCGGCGCGACCGTGCAGGTC
>JACDBJ010000528.1 GCA_013695005.1 Pseudonocardiales bacterium | reverse complement strand
GCTGGGCGTCGATGTCGGATCGGTGCGTGTCGGGCTGGCGCTCAGCGACCCAGACGGGTTGCTGGCCACGCCGCTGGTTACCCTCGGTCGTGATGTGGGGGACGGGTCCGATCTTCGGAGGATCGCTGAACTGGTGGCCGAACACGAGGTGGTGGAGGTCGTGATCGGGCTGCCGAGGACGCTCGCGGACCGGCACGGCGCGGCCGCGCAGGCCGCCCAGGACTACACGGACTCGCTGCGCGAGCTCATCACCGTTCCGATCGAGCTCGTGGACGAACGGCTCACCACCGTCGCAGCCGGCCGGATGCTCGCCGAGCGTGGCGTCCGCGGTCGCCGGCAGCGCGCCGTGATCGACCAGGCGGCCGCCGTCCAGATCCTCCAGAGCCGGCTCGACGCCTTGCGCGCTCTGCGTCAGGACGCCCAGCGGGCGGGGGACGTGTGAGCGACCAGTTGGAGATCTTCGCGAGCAGGCGTGAGGAGCTCGCGGCTCGTAGAGCGCTCCTGCGCGCGCGCGCCCAGCAGCGCCGCCGCCGGGTGGCCGCCCTGGTGGTCGCCGTCGGTGTCCTGCTAGCGATCGTGCTGGGCGGGGGCTACTACCTGATCTCCAATGTGATCGGCGGGTCCGATTTCGACGGCCCGGGGCGGGGCGACGTGATCGTGAAGGTCGCCGGCGGCGACTCGACGACCGAGATCGGGAATACGCTCTCCGACCGCGGCGTGGTGGGCAGCGCAAAGGCCTTCACCAGGGCGGCGGCTGACGAGGAGCGGATCCGCTCGGTTCAGCCCGGCTACTACCGGATGCGGGTGGAGATGTCAGGTGCGGCGGCGGTGTCGCTGCTGCTCGACCCGGCCAGCCGGGTCGGCGCGCTGGAGATCAAGGGCGGGTTGCAGCTCGACGACACGAGGGGCGCGAACGACGCGATCACGCCCGGCGTGCTGTCGCTGATCTCCAAGGCCACGTGCGCGGACCTCAACGGTCGGAGCACCTGCATCCCCGTGGAGGACCTGCAGGCCGCCATGGCCGGCACCGATCCCGCGCAGCTCGGCGTGCCGGAGTGGGCGATGGACGACGTGCGCAAGGCGGTGCCGATCCGGCGCCTCGAGGGGCTGCTGGTGCCCGGTCGCTACGACGTCGAGCCGGGCACCCCCGCGGCCGACGTGCTGCGCTCCCTGCTGGCCGTCTCGACCGCCCGGCTGGAGGCAGCCAACCTGGTCAAGGCTGCCGACGGCACCGGCTACACGCCCTACGAGATCCTCGTGATCGCCTCCCTGGTGGAGAAGGAAGGTGTGGCCGACGACTTCGGCAAGATCTCCCGGGTGATCTACAACCGGCTCGACACCGACCAGCGTCTTGAGATGGACTCGACGGTCAACTACCCGCTGGACCTGCAGGCGATCCGCACCTCGACCTCGGACCGCGGCCGCGCGGGGCCGTACAACACCTACCTCAACCGCGGGCTGCCGCCGACACCGATCGCCGCGGCCAGTGACCGCGCGTTGAGCGCGGCGCTCGCCCCCGAGGCCGGGCCGTGGACGTTCTTCGTGCAGTGCCGCGCCGACGGCACCTCCTGCTTCGCCAGCACGCTGAGCGAGCATCAGACGAACGTGAACGCCGCGATCAACGCCGGCGTCTTCTGACGGATCCGACGGCCGTGTCTGCCGCTGCAATGTCAGGGAGGCGGGCCGCAGTGCTCGGCTCGCCGGTCGGTCACTCGCTGTCCCCGCTGCTGCACCGGGCCGCATACGCCGCGCTCGGCCTGGACGGCTGGCGTTACGACGCCGTCGAGTGTGACGCCGCCGCGCTGCCGGGGTGGGTGGACGGCCTCGGACCGGAATGGGTCGGGTTGAGCGTCACGATGCCGGGCAAGCGAGCGGCGCTGCAGCGGGCCGACGAGCGCACCGAGCGGGCGGTCGCCGTGGGGGCGGCGAACACGCTGGTACGCCGACCGGACGGTGGCTGGCTGGCGGACTGCACCGACGTGGACGGGGTGTCGGGGGCACTGTCGGATGC
>JACDBJ010000498.1 GCA_013695005.1 Pseudonocardiales bacterium | reverse complement strand
AACCAGCTGCACGAGCGTCGGCCCCGTCGCCATCGAGCAGCTCTGCCAGCGCTTGCTTGTCCTCCAAGTCGACACCCGGCCGCAACCCGCTACCGCCGAAGGTCGGCAGGCGCACAGCGCCTCGGCGCTCCGCCGGCCGTTCGGCCAGCAGTAGGCGAAGGGCGTCATCGACTACGTCGCCGAGCGAGCGGCGTGTGCGCGCGGCCAGCTCCTTGGCCGCCACGAGCAGAGCCTCGTCCACGTTCACAGTAGTCCGCACGGCGTCATCATAGCATCACTGATACGCATCATGATGCGTATGCGCCGTCAGTCCCCCGGCGGCAGGAAACCGATCTTGTCGTAGACCTCATGCACCGTTGGCTCGGCGACCTCCCGCGCACGGGCCGCACCGGCGGCCAGCACCCGGTCGAGCTCGGCCGGATCGTCCATGTAGCCCGCGACCCGCTCGCGCAGCGGAGACACGAAGCCACCCACGACGTCCGCGAGGTCGGACTTGAGGTCGCCGTAGCCCTTACCGGCGTACTCCCCCTCCAGCTCTGCGATCTTGCGGCCGGTGAGGCCGCTGTAGATCGTGAGCAGGTTGGCGATGCCGGGCTTGGCCTCGGGGTCGTAGCGGATCTCCCGCTCGGCGTCGGTCACCGCGGAGCGCATCTTCTTGGCCGACACTGCCGGGTCGTCGAGCAGCGACACGCACCCGGCGCCGGGCAAGGTCTTGCTCATCTGCTTGTCGGGCTGCTGCAGGTCGTAGACCTTGGCCGCGTCGGTGAGGATGAACGGCTCCGGCACGGTCAACGTGGGGCCATAGCGGGCGTTGAAGCGTTGGGCGAGGTCGCGGGTCAGCTCGAGGTGCTGGCGCTGGTCCTCGCCAACCGGCACCAGGTTGGCGTGGTAGATCAGGATGTCGGCTGCCTGCAAGATCGGGTAGGTGAACAGCCCGACCGTCACCCGGTCAGATCCCTGCCGGGCCGACTTGTCTTTGAACTGGGTCATCCTGCTGGCCTCGCCGAAGCCGGTCAGGCACTCCATCACCCAGCCGGCCCGGGTGTGCGCCGGCACGTGCGACTGCACGAACAGCGTGCAGCGCTGCGGGTCCAGGCCGAGGGCCAGCAGCTGCGCGGCGGAGACCCGCGTGCGGTGGCGTAGCTCCGCGGGGTCGGGCTGCACCGTCAACGCGTGCAGGTCGACGACGCAGTAGAACGTGTCGTGGTCGTCCTGCAGGGCGATCCACTGCCGCACCGCGCCCAGGTAGTTGCCCAGGTGGAAGGAGTCGGCGGTGGGCTGGATGCCGGAGAGCACCCGTGGACGGTCCGGCGCGGTCATGACGTGATTCTCCCAATGACCCGCACTCAGCCGCAGTTGGCTCCTGGCACCGTTCTGAGGAACTGCTCGGAGGCCCACCGGTTGTCGGCGAGCTTGCGGAAGCCGTTCAGGGTGACCTTCTGCGCTGGCCGCAGGTCACCGCGCCGCAGCGTCTCGGCGACCGGAGCGGCGACGCTCGGTTCGGTGCGGACGTTCAGCGTGTCGCCGATGACCTCGACCCGGCAGCCGGACGGGTCTGACAGGCCGGACCCGACGGTCTCGAATCCTCCTCGGCTCGCGAACACGGCGATGGTCAGCGCGATGGTGAGCAGCGCGACGAAGCCCCAGCCGCGGTAGAACTTGGCGTCCGGCTTCTTGATGGTGAGCCTGGCCACCTGTCCACGGTAGCCCGCCGGTAGGCGAATGTGCCGGAAAAACGAGCGGTAGATCTAACGCGCTGTCGCGACCCGCAAACCGTCGGCGACCGCGTCCATGAACTGCTCGGTGGTCAGGAACGGGGTGTCGTCGCCGACCAGCAGCGCGAGGTCCTTGGTCATCTGGCCGCCCTCCACGGTCTCGACGCAGACCCGCTCGAGCGTCTCGGCGAACTCGATGACCTCTGGCGTGCCGTCGAGCTTGCCCCGGTGCGCCAGCCCCCTGGTCCAGGCGAAGATCGACGCAATCGGGTTGGTGGACGTCGGCCTGCCGGCCTGGTGGTGGCGGAAGTGCCGGGTGACAGTGCCGTGCGCCGCCTCGGCCTCCATGATCTTGCCGTCCGGGGTCATCAGCACGCTGGTCATCAGGCCGAGCGAGCCGAAGCCCTGCGCGACGGTGTCGGACTGCACGTCACCGTCGTAGTTCTTGCACGCCCAGACGTAGCCGCCCTCCCACTTCAGCGACGCGGCCACCATGTCGTCGATCAGCCGGTGCTCGTAGGTCAGGCCCTGCTCCTTGAAGTCGGCCTCGAACTCGGCCGCGTAGATCTCGGCGAAAGTGTCCTTGAACATGCCGTCGTAGGCCTTGAGGATCGTGTTCTTCGTCGACAGGTAGACCGGGTAGCCGCGGTCGAGGCCGTAGCGCAGGCTCGCGCGGGCGAAGTCCTCGATCGAGCGGCGGTAGTTGTACATGCCCAGTGCGACGCCGCCACCTTCGGGGAAGCGGGCGACCTCGATCTCGATCGGGGCGTCGGACGAGCCGTCGTCGGGCGTGTAGGTGATCGTCACCGTGCCGGGGCCGGGCACCTTGAAGTCCGACGCGCGGTACTGGTCCCCGTGGGCGTGACGGCCGATCACGATCGGTTTGGTCCAGTTGGGCACCAGCCGCGGCACGTTGGAGCAGATGATCGGCTCACGGAAGACGACGCCGCCGAGGATGTTGCGGATCGTGCCGTTGGGCGAGCGCCACATTTTCTTGAGGCCGAACTCCTCGACGCGCGCCTCGTCGGGCGTGATCGTGGCGCACTTGACGCCGGCCCCGTGCCGCTTGATCGCCTCGGCGGCGTCGACGGTGATCTTGTCGTCGGTGGCGTCGCGGGAGGTGATGCTCAGGTCGTAGTAGTCCAGGGGCACGTCGAGGTAGGGGTGGATCAGCTCGTCCTTGATGACCTGCCAGATGACGCGGGTCATCTCGTCGCCGTCCAGCTCGACGATCGTGCCCTCGACATTGATCCTGCTCATGCTCCTCGAGTGCCCCTTCCGCGCCGACTCCTAACGGTACGAGCGTACGGCTTGGAGTCTCCAGAAAGTGGTGTATGTTGTGGTGTATGAATCGCACCAACATCTACCTCACCGACGAGCAGCGCGAGCGGCTCGATCAGCGGGCTCTGGCCGCAGGGATGTCTCGGGCGGAGCTCATCCGGCAAATCCTGGACCGCGACCTGTTCGGCGACCAGGAGCGGCTGGCCGGCGACCTTGCGGCCATCGAGGAGTCCTTCGGAGCGTTGGCCGGGGAGAGCCTCGAACTGGACAGGGCCGACGGCGACCGCGTCGCGCACCTCGAACACGTCGCCAGCCTCTGACGGCGCATGATCCTCGTCGACTCCGATGTACTGATCGCCCACCTGCGCAAGGTCCCGGCCGCCCGGGACTGGCTCGCCGACGCGCGGCAACGGACCGGCCCACTCGGCGTGAGCGTGCTGTCGATCACCGAGATCGCCGGCGGGATGCGCAGCACGGAGCGCCACGAGGTGCGCCGCCTGCTGCAGTCCATGACCACGATGCCCGTCACCCCGAGGATCGCGTGGCGAGCGTCGGAGTGGCGACGCCAGTACCGCCGCTCGCACGCGAGCATCGGCCTGGCCGACTACCTCATCGCCGCAACGGCGGACGTCCACAACCTCGAGCTGGCCACCCTGAACGTGCGGCACTTCCCGATGATCGCCGACCTGACCGCTCCGTTCGAGCTTGCCTAGCCCACGGCCTTGACCTGCCACCCAGGTGGCAGAACATGCGCTGGGAGCAAGAAAAGCCACATGAGTGGCGGTGGCGGCGGGCGAGCGGTGGGGTCAGAGGTCGCGGACGTCGGCCTGCTTGGCGCGCACGGCCTCCGCTGCCTCGCGCAGGGCGGTCAGCTCGTCGGCGGTGAGGTCACGCTCGACCACCGCCCGGACGCCATCGCGGCCGATCTGGGCGGTGACCCCGAGGTAGACGCCGTCGATGCCGTACTCGCCGTCCACCCACGCGCAGACCGGCAGCACCGCGCCGGAGTCCTCGCTCACCGCGCGCGCCATCCGGGCCGCGGCCGCGCTCGGGGCGTAGAACGCCGACCCGGTCTTGAGCAGCGCCACGACCTCGGCGCCCCCGTTTCGGGTGCGGGTGACCAGCTCGTCGACCTGCGCCTGGTCCAGCAGCTCGGTCAGCGGTTTGCCGCCCACCGTGCATGCGCTGGGCACCGGCACCATCGTGTCGCCGTGGCTGCCCAGGGTCAGGGTCTGCACGTCGGCGATCGGGACGCCCAGCTGCTCGGCGACGAAGTGGCTGAACCGGGCGGTGTCCAACATCCCGGCCTGGCCCATCACCCGCTGCCGCGGGAACCCGGTGGCCAGCTGGGCCAGCGCGGTCATCTCGTCGAGCGGGTTGGACACGACGATCAACACGGCGTCCGGTGCATGCCGGGCGACGTTCTCCGAGACCTGGCGGACGATCTTGGCGTTGGTCTCCAGCAGGTCCATCCGGCTCATGCCCGGCTTGCGCGGCAGCCCCGCCGTGATCACCACCACTGCGGCGCCGACGATCGCCTCGTACCCCTCGCCGTCGCGGCTGGTGGTCTGGCCGACGACCTTGGTCTCGAAGCCCTCGATCGGCCGCGACTGGTTGATGTCCAGCGCCAGCCCCTCGGGCTTGCCCTCGACGATGTCGGTGAGCACGACGGTGTCGAAGATGTCGTACTCCGCCAGCCGCTGGGCCGTCGTCGCGCCGTAGAAACCGGCGCCGATCACCGCCACCGTGCCCGCTCGGGCTGTTCCCGTCCGTGGTGCCGCCATGGCGGCGACCCTAGCCGCCGAACGGGGTCCGGGTGATGGTGGACGCGAGCCCCATCACACCAAGGCCGAGCACCGAGTAGCACAGGACGTCGACCGCCCGGCCACGCACCGCGAGCACCCCGAGCTTGACCCTGGGCAGCACCGCCCGTAGCACGGCCGCGACGAGCAGCGAGCCGCCCAGCAGCAACGCGCCCTCCCGCCAGTTCTCGGTGGCCAGCCGTAGGAAGGCGGCCGCCACGATCACCAGGACGAGCACCAGCGACGCGTGCTGCGGGACCCGCTCGGCGAGCCCTTCCCGCCACCGGCTGACTGGTTCGGTCATCGCTTGGCTGCCGCTTCGGCTCGTTCCACGACATTGGTGAGCAGCATCGCCCTGGTCATCGGGCCGACCCCGCCGGGCATCGGGGCGAGGTAGCCGGCGACCTCGGCGACATCGGGATGGACGTCCCCGACCAGGCCGGTGTCGCTGCGGGTGATGCCGACGTCGAGCACCGCCGCCCCGGGCGCGACGATGTCCGGGGTCACCAGGCCGGCGCGGCCGGCGGCGGCCACCACGATGTCCGCCCTGCGGATCTCCTCGGCCAGCTCCTTGGTGCCGGTGTGGCACAGCGTGACGGTGGCGTTCTCGCTGCGCCTGGTCAGCAGCAGGCCCAGTGGCCGCCCGACGGTGACCCCGCGACCGATCACGGTCACCCGCGCGCCGGCGATCTCCACCTGGTAGCGCCGCAGCAGCTCGACGATTCCGCGAGGCGTGCACGGCAGCGGCCCAGGCTCGCCGAGCACCAGCCGGCCGAGGTTCACCGGGTGCAGCCCATCGGCATCCTTGCCCGGGTCCATCCGCTCCAGCAGCGCACCGGCGTCCATCTGCTCGGGCACCGGCAGCTGCACGATGAAGCCGGTGCAGGCCGGGTCGGCGTTGAGCTCGTCGATGACACGTTCGGCCTCAGCCTGCGGCGCGTCGGCCGGCAGCTCACGCTGGATCGAGGTGATGCCGACGGCCGCACAGTCGGCGTGCTTGCCTCTGACGTAAGTCCGCGAGCCTGGGTCGTCGCCGATCAGCAGGGTGCCCAGCCCCGGGATGATGCCACGCTCGAGCAGGGCGTCCACCCGGATCTTCAGCTCGTCGAGCAGCACGCGGCGGGTGGCCTTGCCGTCGAGGATCGTGGCGGTCATGAACCCATGGTCGCAGACGCGTTGACAGGCGGCGCGACGTCCAGCGGCGAGCTAGCGGAGCACGACCTGCAGCTCGGCCAGCCCGTTCATCAGCAGTCCAGGGCTGCGGGCCGGCTCGGCGACTGGGTCGGCGAGCCGCAGGTCCGGGAACCGGGCGATCAGCGAGCCGATGGCGATCCTGCCCTCCAGCCGGGCGAGCGGCGCGCCGAGGCAATGGTGGATGCCGTGGCCGAACGCGAGGTGCGAGGACGCCGGCCGGGTGATGTCGAACCGGGCTGGTTCGTCGAACCGGTCCGGGTCTCGGTTGGCGGCGAGCACCGCGGGCAGCACCACCTCACCCGCCGGGATCGTGATGTCGCCGACCTGCACCGGCGCAGCGGTCAGAGCTGGGAGGGTCACCTGCACCGGGCCGTCGTACCGGAGCAGTTCCTCGACGGCCGCCGGCAGCCGCTCAGGCTCGGCTCGCAACAGCTGCAGCTGGTCGGCGTGGGTGAGCAGCGCGAGCATCCCGACGCAGATCAGGTTCACGGTCGTCTCGTGGCCGGCGATGAGCAGCAGCTGGACCATCGAGCTGAGCTCGTCCTCGGACAGCCGGTCGCCACCCTCGCGGACCGCGATCAGATCGGAGAGCAGGTCGTCGGAGGGTTCCGCACGCTTCTCGGCGATCAGCTCGCGGATGTAGCCGACCATCTGCGTCGCGGCGTCGGCAAAGACCTCGGCCGGGTACATCGACGCGTTCACCAGGACTGCCGACCACCGCCGGAAGTCGTCCCGTCGGTGATGCGGCACGCCCAGCAGCTCGGTGATCACGGTCATCGGCAGCGGGTAGCCGAACGCCGCAACGAGATCGACGGGCCGGCCGTCGGCTCCGGCGGCGGCGAGGCCGTCGAGCAGCACGTCGGTGATCTCCTGGATGCGCGGTTCGAGCGCTTCCGTCCGCCTGCGGGTGAACGCCGCCTGCACGAGGTTCCGAAGCCGGGTGTGATCCGGCGGGTTCGCACTCAGTACATGCCGGTCCATAGCGGCGGCGATGTCGGCCGGGAGGGCCTCGCGGTACGCGGGGGCACGTTGGGGATTGGTCGACACTCTGACCACGTCGGGGTGCGCGAGCAGCTCCCTGGCTTCGGTGTAGCCGGTGACCACCCACACCGGGGCGCCGGTGAACAGGGTGACGCGCTGCACCGGACCGGTCGCCGTCAGCTCGGCGAAGGCGGCGTGCCTGGCGGGTCCCGTGGTCTCGGTGAACGGCGATGGCGCCGTTGGCGGTGGGCCTTGGCTCATGTCACCCGAGGCTATGGTCAAGTCGCCCTAAGGTAACCCTAACCACGTGATAGGCCCGCAGAACCTCTGCGGCGGCCCCGGCCTCGTGACTAGCGGAAATCGCGGGACTTGACGGCCACCTTGAGGACGAGCCGCTCCAGCTTGTCGGCGTTCAGGTTGAGCACCGCGCCGCCCGAGTCCGGCGCGCGCTCCAGCCGGCCGCGGATTAGCAGTGCCGAGCTGCCGATCGCCAGCGTCCGGTAGCGCCGCCACAGGCCCGCCGAGCACACGACGTTGAGCATCCCGGTCTCGTCCTCCAGGTTGAGGAACGTGACCCCGCCCGCGGTGGCCGGCCGCTGCCGGTGCGTCACCAGCCCGCCCACCAGGATCCGGGCATCCTCCGCCTCGCCGCCGAGCTCGTTGATCCGCAGCGCGCCGAGCGCGTCCAGCCGTTCGCGCAGGTGCTCCATCGGGTGGCTGTCCGGGGAGACGCCGGTGGCCCACACGTCGGCGACCGCGAGCTCCGCGTCGGTCATGCCGGGCAGCTCCGGCGCCTCTAGCCCGACGGCGGTGCCGGGCAGGTGCGTCGGCTTGGATGCGGCCACCACCCCGGCTGCCCACAGCGCCGCCCGCCGGTCCACCTCGAAGCAGCCGAACGCACCGGCGGTGGCCAGCGCCTCGGCCTGCGGGACGGTCAGCCGCACCCGCCGGGCCAGATCCGCCAGGTCGGCAAAGCTGTCACCGGCATCGCGGGCCGATTCGATCTCGGCGGCCAGCTCGTCGCCGATGGTGCGCACCGAGGACAGCCCCAGCCGGATCGCCTGGCCTCCCGTGCTGGCGGGATCGGGCTGCAGGATCGCGTCCGCGCCGCCGAGGTTGACGTCCGGGCCGCGGACCACGACGCCGTGCCGGCGGGCGTCGGCGACCAGCGACTGCGGGGAGTAGAAGCCCATCGGCTGGGAGTTGAGCAGCGCGGCGCAGAACGCGGCCGGGTAGTACAGCTTGAACCAGGCGCTGTAGTAGACCAGCGAGGCGAAGCTGATCGAGTGGCTCTCCGGGAAGCCGAAGTTGGCGAACGCCAGCATCTTCTCGAAGATCTTGTCGGCCAGCTCGTCGGTGATCCCGTTGGCCGCCATCCCGGCGAAGAACCGCCCGCGCAGCCGCTGCATCTTCTCCGCCGAGCGCTTGGCGCCCATCGCCCTGCGCAGCTCGTCGGCGTCCGCGGCGGAGAACCCGGCCACGTCCACCGCGATCTGCATCAGCTGCTCCTGGAACAGCGGCACGCCCAGCGTCTTGTCCAGGGCGTTCTTAAGTAGTGGATGGTCGTGCTCCCACTCCTCCAGCTTGTTGCGGCGGCGGATGTAGGGATGCACCGAGCCGCCCTGGATCGGCCCCGGCCGGATCAGCGCCACCTCGACGACCAGGTCGTAGAACTTGCGCGGCCGCAGCCGGGGCAGGGTGGCCATCTGGGCGCGGGACTCGACCTGGAACACCCCGACCGAGTCGGCCTTGCACAACATCTCGTAGACCGCGGCGTCGGTCGGCTGCAGCTCGTGCAGCTCGAACCGCCTGCCGTGGTGCTGCTCGACGAGGTCGATCATCAGGTGCAGCGCGGTGAGCATGCCCAGCCCGAGCAGGTCGAACTTGACCAGCCCGGCGGCCGCGCAGTCGTCCTTGTCCCACTGCACCACGGTGCGGTTCGCCATCCGCGCCCACTCCACCGGCACCACCTCCGACACCGGCCGGTCGCAGATCACCATCCCGCCGGAGTGGATGCCCAGGTGCCGCGGGAAGCCGAGCAGCTCGTCGGCCAGCTCGAGGACCTGCGCGGGCATCCCGGCCGGCACGTCCCGAGCGTCGAGCCCGCTCCACTGCTCGATCTGCTTGCTCCAGGCGTCCTGCTGGCCGGGTGAGAAGCCCAGCGCCTTGGCGATGTCCCGCACGGCGGAGCGCGGGCGGTAGCTGATCACGTTGGCGACCTGGGCGGAGTGCGTGCGGTGGTATTTCTCGTAGACGTACTGGATGGCCTCCTCGCGGCGGTCGGACTCGATGTCCAGGTCGATGTCGGGGTAGCCGTCACGGGCCGGGGACAGGAACCGCTCGAAGAGCAGCTTGTGCTCCACCGCGTCGACGTTGGTGATGCCCAGCGCGTAGCAGACCGCCGAGTTCGCCGCGCTGCCCCGACCCTGACAGAGGATCTTGGCCTCCTTACAGAACCGCACGATGTCGTGCACGATCAGGAAGTAGCCGGGGAAGTTTTTGTCCTCGATGATCGCCAACTCTTTCTCGACGGTGGCGAACGCCTCGGGGCGCTCGTCGTAGCTGCCGTAGCGCTCGGCGATGCCGCGGTAGGTCAGCTCGCGCAGCAGCTGCTTCTCGCTGCGCCCGCCGGGCACGTCGAAAGGCGGCAGGTCGGGGGCCACCAGCTTCAGCTCGAACGCCAGCTCCCGGCCCAGCTCCGCGGCCCGGCGCACCGCCCCGGGGTAGCGGGCGTCGAACCGGTCGGCCATCTCCGCCCCGCTACGCAGGTGCGCGGCGCCCGCGGGCGGGAGCCAGCCGTCGGCCTCGTCGAGTC
>JACDBJ010000492.1 GCA_013695005.1 Pseudonocardiales bacterium | reverse complement strand
CCGCCCGACTGCGCCGCCCGCTGCACCCCGGCCCTGGTGCCTGGGCCCGCTCGGTCTGGCCGCACTGAGCCGACCGGGCGCGCGTGATCGTCGTCCTGGATTCCATGCGCGCAGCGAAGACCTGCAGCACGGTCGCCGGTTCGGCACTGTGACGGTGCACAACCCGTTCCTGGACGCCGGGTAACAGGGGCGGCCCGTAGGGTCGCGGCTCGTGCCCCTCGTGCTCGCCTCCGCCTCGCCCGCGCGGCTCGGCGTGCTGCGCGCCGCCGGGCTGGACCCGCTGGTCGAGGTATCGGACGTCGACGAGGACGCCGTACTGGCGGGGTTGCCGCCCCAGGCAGCGAGTGCGCAGGTCACCGCGCTGGCGGCCGCGAAGGCGGGAACAGTGGCGAACCGGGTTGCCGACAGCTACCACGACGCGCTGGTCATCGGCTGCGACTCGATGCTGCTGCTCGACGGCGTCCTGGTGGGCAAGCCGCGCGATGCGGCCGAGGCGAGGACGCGCTGGCAGGCGATGGCCGGCGGCACCGGCGAGCTGCTGACCGGGCACGCCGTGCTGCGGCTCGGCGGTGGAGAGGTCACCGGGTCCGCCACGGACCACGCCGCAACGACCGTCCACTTCGGGCGACCGAGCAATGCGGAGCTGGACGCCTACCTCGCCACCGGCGAGCCGCTGGCCGTCGCGGGCGCGTTCACCCTCGACGCGCTCGGCGGCTGGTTCGTGGAACGCATCGAGGGTGACGCGTCCAACGTCATCGGGATCAGCCTGCCGTTGACTCGCCGGTTGCTCGCCGACGTCGGGATCACCGTCACCGACCTGTGGTCGCACTAGGGTCGACGGATGGCCCTGCCGCCCAAGCTCGCCGAGCTGGTGGACGACTTCGCCGCCGTCGACTCGTCGGACCGGGTTGAGCTGCTGCTGGAGCTGTCCCGCGAGCTGCCGGAGCTTCCCGATCGCTATGCCGGGCATCACGAGCTGATGGAGCGGGTGCCAGAGTGCCAGTCACCGCTGTTCCTGGCGGTTGAGGTCGGCGCGGACGCCGAAAACGTTCCGCGCGTGCGGCTGTTCTTCGACGCTCCGCCGCAGTCGCCGACCACCCGCGGCTTCGCCGCGATCATGCATGCCGGCCTCGACGGCGAGCCGGTCGGCGCGGTGCTGGCCGTCCCGGAGGACTTCTACGCCGACCTCGGGCTCGCCGATGTGGTCAGCCCGCTGCGGTTGCGTGGCATGACCGCGATGCTCGGCCGGATCAAGCGCCAGATCGTGATCCGGGCGAGGAGCTGACGCAAAGCTCAATTCCTGGTCAAGGACGTAGCCGGCGACCGGCCGCAGTCACCACACTGTGCCCGTCCCACAAGGACGGACCGTGGAGGACGCCATGACGACACTCGCCGCGGCGGGCGACACCTGGGGAATCAGCGGCCCGGTGTTCCTCGTCGGCTACATCGCGCTGGCATTGGCCGTACTGATCGCCTCCAGAGGGGTGCGGAGCCCGATCGCCAACTCGAACGCACCCACCGGCTCGTCCGACGGGGTAGCCAACCGCCCGCACGACGTCGCCTACTTGAACGGTGGCGACGAGCTCGCGCTGCTCTCCGCGCTGACGTCGATGCGCGTCGCGGGCACGATCACCACGCCGAGCAAGCGACACGTCCAGGCCGCCGGACGGATCGACCCGCACGGCGAGCCCCTTGAGCGGCGCAGCTGGCCCAGACCAGGGCCCGGCTGACGGCCCGACGCCACAGGCTCCCCGCGCTGCGTCGGCTCGCGGATGGGCGCTGGCTCGCGGGATCCCGGCGGCAGTGATCGCCAGTCGGGTGCCGCGCAGCGTCACCAGGTGACGCCAGGACGCACCCGACTGGCGATCATGGGTGGAGCGGCCACGCGCGCTCCCGCGCCGGGCGGGCCCATAGACTGGCTCGGTGGCTGCGCTGCGCAAGGTGCTCATCGCGAACCGCGGCGAGATCGCCGTGCGGGTCATCCGCGCCTGCCGCGACGCCGGCCTCGGCAGCGTCGCGGTGTACGCCGACCCGGACCGGGATGCGCCGTTCGTCCGGCTGGCGGACGAGGCGTTCGCGCTGGGTGGCAGCACCGCGAAGGACTCATACCTCGACGTCTGCAAGCTGCTCGACGCCGCCGCCAGCGCGGGCGCCGACGCCGTCCACCCCGGCTACGGCTTCCTGTCCGAGAACGCCGACTTCGCCCAGGCGGTGGTCGACGCGGGCCTGACCTGGGTCGGCCCGACCCCGCAGGCCATCCGCGACCTCGGCGACAAGGTGACCGCCCGGCATATCGCCACCCGCGCCGGCGCCCCGCTCGTGCCCGGCACCAAGGAGCCGGTGTCCGGCGCGGAGGAGGTGACGGCGTTCGCCGAGGAGCATGGCCTGCCGGTGGCGATCAAGGCGGCGTTCGGCGGCGGCGGGCGCGGACTCAAGGTCGCGCGCAAGCTGGGCGAGATCAGCCAGCTCTACGACAGCGCGGTGCGCGAGGCGGTCAACGCCTTCGGTC
>JACDBJ010000315.1 GCA_013695005.1 Pseudonocardiales bacterium | reverse complement strand
ACCGGCAACGAGCGGGCCCGGCTGTGGGAGCGGATGGCGTCGATCTACCCGCAGTACCAGCGGTTCGCGACGAGAACGAGCCGCGAGATCCCTGTCGTGATCATCGAGCCCGCCACCGGGGCGCCGGCCGCGAGTGGGGAGTCCTCTCCCGGAGTAGCTCACCCCGTGGGAACGAGGTCGACGACATCCGGGTGCAGCGCCGCGAGTCCGCGATCGAACGTCGCGAGCCGGCCTTCGCGCGCTCTGGCCAGCTGGGCGAGGTAGGCGTCGGTGACCTGCCGGTGCCCGACGACGCCGGTCAGTGCTACGTCGGCGTAGGACAGCTCGTCCGGCCAGAACTCGTGGCGGTGGTCGGACCTGAAGCCGACGAGGATCTGCCGCGCCTCGCCGGCCGACCGCCCCTCCCGCACCAGCATCCGCACCAGCGACCCTTGGGTGATCGGGCAGGTGGCGAACGGCTCGGTGCGGTCCGCGAGCCATGCCGCCGCAGTGGCATGGTGGATGTGGTCGCCCACCGCGAGCGCGATCAGCAGGTTCGCGTCCAGTAGCGCGCTGATGGCTCTACCTTCCCTTCGCACGGTGGATCCCGGCAGGGAGCGCTTTGCGCGCTTGTCCCGCGAGGACTGGTTCATCAGCACGACGCAGCGCCTTCCCGGTCCGCCGAGCACGATGGATGTCACGGCGGTGGAGGGAGGACTGGTGTTGGGAATCGGTATTGACTGGGCGGAAGAGTTTCACGACATTGCCTTGGGAACGGCCCAGGACGGGGTGATCGAGCAGTTCCGTATCAACCACGGACCGGCTGGTGTCGCGACGCTGATCGAACGTGCGTTGCGGCTGGAACCCGACCCGGCCGAGGTTCGGGTCGTGCTGGAGACCCGTCACGGGCTGCTGGTCGAGGCGTTGGTCGATGCCGGGTTCACCGTGGTGCCGGTCAACCCGGAGCTGGTCGCGCGCCGGCGCGGTCCGGCGCGGAAGAAGGACGACGCCACCGACGCCCGGATCTGCTGCCTGCTCGCCCTGGACCGCCACGCCGCACTCAAGACTCTCATCCGCACGGACAGCTCGGTGGGGAGCTGCGCGCGATCGGCCGCGACGACGAACGCGCCGCCCGCGATCAACGCCGCCTGCTCAACCGGCTGCGCCCGGACCTGCAAACCACCTACCCCGCCGCTCTCGTGCTGGCCGATAAGGACCTCGGGGCACCTACAGTGTTGCGACTGCTGCAGCACTGGCCCACCCAACCTGAGCTGGCCCAAGCTTCTCGTGAGGAGCTGGTGGCCTTCGCCCGCGCCGGGCGCCACGGCTGGCCCGACCGCTTCGCCGAGCGGGTCCACGCCGCCCTCACGGTGCCGTCGCTGCCGACCCGTGACTACCTGGTGCGTGCCAAGGCCGCGGGAATCCGGCTGGCCGCGGTCCAGCTGCTCGCACTGCACCAGGCCCGCCGCGGCTGGGAACAACGGATGGCCGAGTTGCTGCTCGGCGCAGCGCGCACCGGACGTGAGCACACCGTCAAGGACCCCGACCCGGAGAAAGCGTTCCCAGGCGGGGCGATCTACCTGAGCTTCCCCGGCGTGGGTGACCGTCTCGCAGCTCGGGTCGCCGGCGAGATCGGTGAACACATCGGCCAGTTCGACTCGCCCAATGGGTTGCAGTGCTACGCCGGCCGAGCCCCGGTCACCCGCCGCTCGGGAAAAAGCGACTTCGTCGTCGCCCGACGGCTTGCCCACAACCGCTATCTCGGCGACGCGGTACACCAATGGGCGTTCTGCAGCCTGCTCAGAAGCGGCTGGGCTCGCGAGTTCTACGACCAGAAAATCACCGCCGGCAACAGCCACCACGCCGCGCTGCGCGCCCTGGGCAACCGCTGGCTTGAGGTCCTCTGGCACTGCCTGACCAAAGGCGTGCTCTACGACGAAAGCATCCACGTCGCCAACCGCAACCGAGCCCTCGGACAAGCCGCCTGACCCCGGGGTTGACAGAGGGTGTCTCACTCCTCGTCGTCCAGCGCCCGGACGTCCTCGGTCGTGATCGTCCGCCCGACGTGGATCACTGGCAACCCCGTGACCGGGCTGATGGTGACCGCCGTTGCATCGTCGCTATGCAGCGCACGCCGCAGCAGTTCAGCGACGGTCTCGCTCAGCGTGCGCCCGGTGTCCCGGGCGATCGCGGTCGCGGTGCGATGCAGGTCCTCCGGCAGGTCGATAGTCGTCCGCATCAGCGCATCATAGTCATTCCTGCATCAAGATGCTTCAACAACCACGACCGAAAATCTCGTTGCAGCGCTCCTATCCGTACGAGCCCGTCTCTCTATGTGTGGATCGTGGCGACCGACCCCGACGTCGACCGGCGGCTGCCGTACCGCTACCCCACCGACCACACGGTCGAGCAGATCCGGGCCACGCACTCCGGGCTCGGCCCGGACCAGGTCACCGATGACCGCGTGCGGATCGCCGGCCGGCTCGCGTTGCTGCGCCGGCAGGGTGGGCTCACCTTCGCCGTGCTGCGCGACCGCACCGGTGAGATCCAGCTGTTCGTCGACACCGCCGTCCTCGGTGCCGGCGCCCACGCCGAGTTCGACGCGCTCAGGCGCGGCGTTGAACGCGCCGGACGACACCCCGGAGAACATCGTCGGCTCGAGCCCAGCCTCCTCCACCGCCCGCACCACGCCGGCACCGAAGTATGCGGCGGGCGCACCGCCGCCGGAGAAGACCATCGCAACGCCGCCCATGCCGATCAGCATGCCCGACGGGCTAGCGATGGACGGCGGCGAGCAGGGCCACATCGGACGCACCAGCGCCGCAGCCTCCCCGCGCAGCGCGGGGCTCGCGGGATCGCAGGGTCGCAGCCAGTCGGCCCTGTCTACCAATCTCGGGGTGCCTCGGCTGCATCGGTGTC
>JACDBJ010000442.1 GCA_013695005.1 Pseudonocardiales bacterium | reverse complement strand
GGGCGGGTGCGCCCGCACTCATGTGGCAAAACATGCGCTGAGAGCATGCAAAGCCACACGAGTGGCGGCCCGCCGGGCGAGGGCGGAGCGCGAGGTGGTGCGTGAGAGTGCGCAGAGCAACGGGCGCCAGGGTGATGCAGTAGCCAGCGCCGCCGTCAAGATCATCGTGACTGGACGTCAGACCGCGGCAAGCGCGGCTGGCTGTCCAGTCGCGGCGATCATCGCGGATTGCGGGTACCAGATGCTCCGTGGCCGACTCGCCGGGTGGCTAGCCGGTGGCGCGCGAGGCTCTGCGCCGGCTCAGCTCGTCGTGCGCCGGCTCTGCCGAGGCGGCCCCGGCGGCCCGCTCCACCGGAAGGTCGCCGATCGACCCGCTGATGTCACGCATGGCGCCGCTGATCGCGATCCCGAAGACGCCCTGCCCGTCCTGCAGCAGGTCGACGACCTCCTCGGGCGAGGTGCACTCGTAGACCGTCGTGCCGTCGCTGAGCAGCGTGACGTTGGCGAGGTCGCGCACGCCGCGGGCCCGCAGGTGGTCCACCGCAACCCGGATGTTCTGCAGTGACACCCCGGCGTCGAGCAGCCGCTTGACGACCTTGAGCACCAGGAGGTCCTTGAAGGAGTACAGCCGCTGGCTGCCGGACCCGGTGGCGCCGCGGATGGAGGGCACGACGAGATCGGTGCGCGCCCAGTAGTCGAGCTGGCGGTAGGTGATCCCGACCACCTGGCACGCGGTCGGCCCGCGGTAGCCGGCAAGCTCGTCGGCGAGGGCGTCGAGCGTCGGGTTCGGGAACAGCTCACCCTGCTCCGGTGATGTCCCGTCCACCGCACCCACCTCTCACCAGCGCGAACTCTCTCAACCTGACGGTAGGCGGGTGGACAGAGCGGGTCAACGCGACGCGCGGGCACCCGCCCGGGCAACTAACGCCGCGCGGACGAGGCTAGGGCTGCGCCCCGCGGAAGTCCTCCGGCGAGACCTTGTCCAGGAACTCGCGGAACTTCTCGACCTCGTCCTCCTGCTCGTCGGGGATGATCAGCCCCGCCTCCGACAGCACCGACTCGTCGGCGTGGATGGGCACCCCGACCCGCAGCGCGAGCGCAACCGAGTCGCTGGGCCGGGCCGACACCCGGATGCCACCGTCGAAGACGAGCTCGGCGAAGAACGTGCCTTCCTGCAGGTCGGTGATCCGGATCTGCTCCAGCCGGCGACCCAGCGCCGTGATCACGTCCTTGAGCAGGTCATGGGTGAGCGGCCGGGCCGGCTTGACGCCCTGCTGCTCCAACGCGATGGCGGTGGCCTCCACCGACCCGATCCAGATCGGGAGGTACCTGTCACCCTCGGCCTCCCGCAGCAGGAGGATCGGCTGGTTCGCGGGCAACTCGACTCGGACTCCCACGACGCGCATCTCACTCATGCGAACCGACTCCCTCCGCACTGCGGACTCACGCCTGCGACGCTACACGGGCCGACCCCGCGATGCCGCCCTTAAGCACGCTCATCTCTGGGCCGTTGCGGGCGGCTCTCCAGCGGCTCTCAGCCGGCCTCCGAACCGGCTCCGGTGGCCCGCGGGCCGGTCAGGAACACGAGCCGGAACTTGCCGATCTGCACCTCGTCGCCGTTGGCCAGCACCGCCGTGTCGACCGGCTCCCGGTTGACATAGGTGCCGTTGAGGCTTCCGACGTCCACGACGACGAACTCGCCCGCGTCGCGGCGGAACTCGGCGTGCCGACGCGAGACGGTTACGTCGTCGAGGAAGATGTCGCTGTCCGGGTGGCGCCCGGCGCTCGTGGTGTCCTGGTCGAGCAGGAACCGCGACCCCGCGTTCGGGCCACGCTTGACGACCAGCAACGCCGACCCCGGCGGCAGGCCGTCGATGCCCGACACCGGCTGGTCGGCGGCGGGCGGGGCGTCCGGCTCGGCCAGGAAGTCTGCCCGGAACACCGAGGTGGTCTCCGCAGAGCGCTCCGGTGGAACCTCGGGCGGGTCGTTGGTGCTCACCTGGTGATCTCCTCCTGCCGCGGACGACATGGCCGGTGCGCGCGTCGTTGCCGGGTGGTCAACCTACTCTGCGTCCCGCGGTCAGGACTCGTCGGTCAGCGCCCGGTAGGCCGTGGCGTCCAGCAGCCCGTCGAGCTGCTCGGCCGACGAGTCACTCAGCCGCAGCTCGACGATCCAGCCGGCTCCGTAGGGGTCGGAGTTGACCAGTTCCGGGGTGTCGGCCAGCGCCTCGTTGGCCGCGACCACCTCACCGGCGAGCGGGGCGTAGAGGTCCGAGACCGACTTGGTCGACTCGATCTCACCGAGTGGCTCACCGGCCCGCGCGCTGTCGCCGACGGCGGGCAGCTGCACGAAGACGATGTCGCCGAGCTGGCGTTGGGCGTAGTCGGTGATGCCGACGCGCACGAGGCCGCGGTCCAACGCCTTGACCCACTCGTGAGCGTCGGTGTATCGAAGATCTTCTGGGCTCACCACGCCGAGGGTAGCGAGGTCAGACGGGGTCATCGAGCGGGGCCCTCGACGCCGGCCCTTGGCCCACGGACCGCGGCGCACGCATCGCCAGCACGAACTGCGCCAGGTAGAGCAGACCCGTCCACACGTACAGCGCGACGCCCCACGTGATGAAGGCGTAGCCGATCGGCCGGGCGATCGTCGCGAACAGTGAGTCCCCCTGCGCGAGCAGCAGCAACGGGAAGGCGTAGAGCAGCGCGAACGTGGCCGCCTTCCCGAGGTAGGTGACCGTGAAGACCCCGTAGCCGCGGCGCCGCAGGATCGGCAGGCACAGGGCCAGCACCAGGTCGCGCGCGACGATCACCGCGACCACCCACCACGGGACGATCTCGCGGATCAGGAACGCCACCAGGGTGGCCAGCACGTACAGCCGGTCGACGGCCGGGTCGAGCATCGCGCCGAGGCGGCTGTGCTGGTTGAGCCACCGCGCCGCCTTGCCGTCGAGGTAGTCGGTGACGCCGCTGACGGCGAGCACCACGATCGCCCAGCCGTCGGCCTGTGGTCCGAGGAGCAGCCACAGGAACAGCGGCACGCCGGCCAGCCGCAGCAGGCTGAGCAGGTTGGGGACCGTCAGCACGCGATCCCGTGGGGCG
>JACDBJ010000038.1 GCA_013695005.1 Pseudonocardiales bacterium | reverse complement strand
GTGGGTACCTGGGCCGGCTGGTCGAAGGCCGGGACCGGCGCGCCCTGCGGCTGCGGAGCCTGCGACGACGGTGCGGTCGACTCCGACGGGCTGGTCGGGTTGGTGGCGGCCGGCAGCTGCGCGGGGTACGGCCCCCCGGTGTCCGGCGGGACCGGCCGAAACCGCAGCTGCGCGGTCTGGCCGAGGTCCTTGGCCACCTGGCCGTCGTCGCCGGGGATCGTGATCGTGATGTTGCTGCCGTCCAGCACGACCTCTGCGCCGCTCACACCGGTGCCATTGACCCGGTCGTCGATGATCTGCTTGGCCTGGTTGAGCTGCTCGTTGTTGGGCAGCTGGCCAGTCTCGGTGCGGGCGGTGAGGGTGACGCGCGTGCCGCCCTTGAGGTCGATGCCCAGCTTCGGGCTCGGGTCACCGCCGCCGGTGAAGAACACCAGCGTGAACAGCAAGGCGACGATGCCGGCGAACGCCGCAAGGTACCGCCACGGGCGGATCTGCCCGGCCGAACGTGCCACTTCTCTGATCTCTCCTACGCATAGGCGGGGGTCGACCCCGCGGTCACCCTACCGAGGGCGTCGGCGGCCCCGGCCAGTGCTACGAGCGGGCGCCGGGGGTGCCGTTGGAGTGCGCGTCCTTGGCCTCTGCGTCGGCTTTCTCGGCATCGGGCGCGGACTCGTCGACCACGGACTCCTCGGTGTCGTACTCGCTGTCCACCTCGTCGTCCTCAACGTCCGAGTCCTCGTCGGAGTGCCCGTCGGGGTTGACCTTCTCGCGGACGGCAGCTCGCATCCACGTCGTGGTGATCCCCGGAGCGATCTCCAGGTCGACGGTGTCGTCGGCGGTCGTGTCGACGACGGTGGCGCGCAGCCCGGAGGTGGTCATCACCTCGTCGCCGGGGGTCAGTGAGCTCTGAAGCTGCTGCATCTCCGCCATCTGGCGGCGTTGGCGCCGGCCGCTCAGAAAGATCGGAATGAACAACAACAGGATGAGCACTGGGAACAGGTATTCCATGATCTCCGCATCTCCGCCCGATCAGGGCACATGTACTCCGACCGAGTGTGCCACTCAGAGACCGAAGAGCGCGGGCGGGGGCTCTCCGGCCGCCGGCGGTGCCGGCGATCCAGCTAACGCCCGGGGCGGCGGCTCCAGGTTCAGGTGCCGCCATGCCGCGGCGGTGGCCACCCGCCCCCGCGGGGTGCGCGCGAGCATGCCGGCTCGTACGAGGTACGGCTCGCACACCTCCTCCACCGTCGCCGGCTCCTCCCCGACGGCGACGGCAAGCGTCGACACCCCGACCGGCCCGCCGCCGAAGGACCGCACCAGGGCGTTGAGCACCGCACGGTCCAGCCGGTCCAGCCCGAGGTCGTCGACGTCGTACACGGTGAGCGCGGCCTGCGCGACCGCCCTGGTGACCGCCCCGTCGGCCCGCACCTCGGCGTAGTCCCGCACCCGGCGCAGCAGCCGGTTGGCGATGCGTGGGGTGCCCCTGGACCGGCCGGCGATCTCCTCGGCACCGTCGGGTCGGAGGTCGACACGCAGGATCGTCGCGGCCCGCCGCAGCACCTGCTCCAGCTCAGCCGGCTGGTAGAACTCCATGTGCGCGGTGAAGCCGAAGCGGTCGCGCAGCGGGCCGGTGAGCGCGCCGGTCCGGGTGGTGGCCGCGACCAGCGTGAACGGGGCGATGTCCAGCGGAATGCTGGTGGCTCCCGGTCCCTTGCCGACGACCACGTCGACCCGGAAGTCCTCCATGGCCAGGTAGAGCATCTCCTCCGCCGGCCGGGCGATGCGGTGGATCTCGTCGATGAAAAGCACCTCGCCGGGCAGCAGGTTGGACAGCATCGCGGCCAGGTCGCCGGCCCGCTCCAACGCCGGCCCCGAGGTGACCCGCATCGCGGCACCCAGCTCGACGGCGATGATCATGGCGAGGCTGGTCTTGCCCAGCCCCGGCGGCCCGGAGAGCAGCACGTGGTCCGGCGGGTCGCCGCGACGGCGGGCGCCCTCCAGCACGAGCTCGAGCTGCTCACGCACCCTCGGCTGGCCGATGAACTCGGTCAGCCGGCGTGGCCGAAGGGTGGCCTCGACCTCGGTGTCCGCGGGGTCGGCCACCGCGGAGACGGCAGAGGTGCTCGGTTCGCCCATGGCGTCGCTCATCTCGCACCGCCCAGCTTCACCAGCGCCGCCCGCAACGTGCTCGACGCGTCGCCGGTGCCGTTCTCGGCCCGGACGGCGTCCACCGCTTGCTCGGCCTGCTTGGCGGCGAACCCGAGCCCGACCAGCGCCTCGACGACGTGATCTCGGCGGGCGCCGTTGCTGGCCGCGGCGACCGCGGCGGAGGTGGCCTCCACCTTGTCGCGCAGCTCGACGACCATGCGCTCGGCGCCCTTGCGGCCGATGCCCGGCACCCTGGTCAACGCGGTGTGGTCGCCCTCGGACAGTGCCCTGCGCAGCTCGTCGGGGTCCAGCACCGCGAGCGCGGCCAGCGCCAGCCGCGGGCCGACGCCACTCACGGTCTGCAGCAGCCGGAACAGGTCGCGGGCGTCGTGGGCGGCGAATCCGTAGAGCGTCAGCGAGTCCTCGCGCACGACCAGCGCGGTGTCCAGCCGGGCCTCAGCGCCGGTGCGCAGCCCGGCGAGCGTGGTCGGCGTCGCGTGCACCGCGAGCCCGACGCCCCCGACCTCGACCACGGCGTGGTCCAGGCCGACCGACAGCACCGGCCCCCGCACCGAGGAGATCACCGGCGCTCACCTGCCACGGCCC
>JACDBJ010000398.1 GCA_013695005.1 Pseudonocardiales bacterium | reverse complement strand
CGGTGCAGACCGCCGCCGACGTGATCGCCTGGGAAAGGGCCGGGTTGGACCTCGTCTGGGTCGCAGAGGCGTACAGCTTCGACGCGCCGAGCATGCTCGGATACCTGGCCGCGAAGACCGAGCGAGTGCAGATCGGCGCCGGCGTCCTGCCGATCTACAGCCGCACGCCGGCGCTGATCGCCCAGACCGCGGCAGGGCTGGACGCGCTGTCGGGCGGGCGAGCCGTCCTCGGCCTCGGAGCGTCCGGTCCGCAGGTGATCGAGGGCTGGCACGGCGTGCCCTACGACAAGCCGCTCGCCCGCACGCGCGAGATCGTGGACATCTGCCGCAAGGTGTGGCGCCGCGAGCGCCTGACCAACGAGGGGATCTACCCGATCCCGCTGCCGGCCGGCCAGGGCGCCGGCCTCGGCAAGCCGCTCAAGCTGATCAACCACCCGGTGCGCGAGCGCATCCCGATCTGGCTGGCCGCGCTGGGGGAGCGCAACGTCGAGCTCACCGCCGAGGTCGCCGAGGGCTGGCTGCCGTTCATGCTGCTGCCCGAGAAGGTGGCCGACGTGTGGGGCGACGCGCTCGCGGCGGGTCTGGCCAAGCGGTCGCCGGAGCTGGGTCCGCTGCAGATCACCGGCGGCGGCGCGCTGGCGATCGAGGAGGAGATGTTCACCCCGGCGCGGCAGTTGGCCAGGGCGATGAGCGCGCTCTACGTCGGCGGCATGGGTGCCCGCGGCAGGAACTTCTACAACACCGTGCTGCAGCGCTACGGCTACCCCGACGCCGCGGCAGGAGTCCAGGACCTCTACCTGGACGGCCGCAAGGACGAGGCGGCCGCCGCTCTGCCCGACGAGTTCATCGAGCGCACGAACCTCATCGGGCCGCCCGGTTTCGTCCGGGAGCGGATCGCCGCACTGCGGGAGGCCGGCGTGACGCACCTGCACGTCACGCCCGTCAGCGCCGACCAACCGAAGGTGCTCGAACAAGTCAAGGAGTGGATCTCCTAGCGCTCCCATTCGGACTGCTACGGACTGCTACGATCGTTGCATGACCGACGTCCCGTCCCGCGATCTGCGCAACGACACCGCCGGTGTCCTGCGGCGCGTGCAGGACGGTGACGACATCACGATCACAGTCAGCGGCCGCCCGGTCGCGCGTCTGGTTCCGCTGCAGCGGAGCCGGCGCCGGTGGCTGCCCAAGGCGGAGCTGGTCCGGCGGCTGTGCATCGCACAGGCCGACCCAGGACTGCGCGTCGACCTGGCCCGGCTGGCCGGCGACACAACTGACGACCTCGGCCCGGTTCGGTGACCGCGCGCGGCGTGCTCGGCACCAGCGTGTTCATCGCGAGTGAGAGCGGCCGCGAGCTCGTCGAGGACAGGTTGCCGGAGGAGTCGGCGATCTCGGTGGTCACCCTTGCCGAGCTGCACGCCGGGGTGCTCGCCGCGCCGGACACCGACAGCCGCGCCAGGCGGATGGCGACACTCGACGCACTGGGCGATGTCGAGGTGCTTCCGGTGGACGAGCGAGCCGCGCTGGTCTGGGCCCGGATGCGCGTGCACCTTGCCGAGACCGGCCGCCGCGCCGGGGTCAACGACCTGTGGATCGCGGCAACGGCGGCCACAAGCGGGCTGCCCGTCGTCACCCAGGACGACGACTACGACCAGCTGGACGGCGTCGCCGGCCTCACGGTGATCAAGGTCTGAACCAACCCGAGTCGGCGCTCAGTGGTGGTGGGCGTGCACGACGGCGTGGCCGAGGCCGCGAGCCATCAGCGCCCGGTTGACCGGCCAGGCGATCACGAACGCCACGCCCAGTGAGAAACGCGAGCGCGGTCCAGAACAGCCAGTTGCCCAGCCCGGAGTCCATCGCGCCGGGGACGCCGACCATGACCAGGTTGTCGACGATTTCCATCACCGCGATCGACGCGGTGTCCGCCGCGAGGGCAACACGCACCGCCGACCGGAAGTCGAGTCCGGCGCGGAGCACGCTCTGCATGGTCAGCGCGTTGCCGAACACGAAGGCCAGTGCGACCGCGAGGACGACCGTCGGGAGGTTGGCCCCAGCCCAGCGACGTGCCGATGACCATCCCGAGCACCTCGCCGATCGCACAGCCGGTGAGGCAGTGCAGGGTCGCGCTCGCCGCGGTGGCCCACGAAACGGCCTGGAGGTCAGCCATGCCGCCAGACTACCCCTGGGGGGTATGGGTCAACGCGATCAGCCGAAGAAAACCTCGGCCTCGGCGTACAGCTCGGGGTCGACGGTCCGCAGCTCGCCGACGGCCTCGGCCAGCGGCACGTGGTGGATGTCCGTGCCGCGCAGCGCGACCATCGAGCCCCACGCCTCGTCGTGCACGGCGTCGACCGCGTGCAGGCCGAACCGGGTGGCCAGCCACCTGTCGCGCGCCGTCGGCGTGCCGCCGCGCTGGGCGTGGCCGAGCACCGTGGTGCGGGCCTCCTTGCCGGTGTGCTTCTCGATCTCGTTGGCCAGCCGCTCGCCGATGCCGCCGAGGCGGACGTGGCCGAACTGGTCGCGATCGTCGGTGTTGACCACCAGTTCGCCGCCCTTGGCCTGCGCACCCTCGGCGACGACGATGATCGGCGCGTAGTGCAGCCGAAACCGGCTGTCGACCCACTTGCAGACCTGGTCGACGTCGAACGGGACCTCGGGGATGAGGATCACGTTCGCGCCGCCGGCGACACCCGAGTGCAGCGCGATCCAGCCGGCGTGCCGCCCCATCACCTCGACGATCAACGCGCGGTGGTGCGACTCCGCGGTGGTGTGCAGCCGGTCGATCGCCTCGGTGGCGATGCTGACCGCGGTGTCGAAGCCGAAGGTGTAGTCGGTGCCGGCGAGGTCGTTGTCGATCGTCTTTGGCACCCCGACGACGTGCACGCCCTCCTCGAACAGCTTGGCCGCCACCCCGAGGGTGTCGTCCCCGCCGATCGCGATCAGGGCGTCGATCCCCAGGTTGACCAGCGTCTGCTTGATCCGCTGGACGCCGTCCTCTATGGCGAACGGGTTGGTCCGCGACGTGCCGAGGATCGTGCCGCCGCGCGGGAGCAGCCCGCGCACCGCCGGAATGTCCAGCGGCATGGTCAGGTCCTCCAGGACGCCCCGCCAGCCGTCCCGGAAACCGACGAACTTGTAGTCATAGTTCGGAACGCCCTTGCGGACGATCGCGCGGATCACCGCGTTCAGCCCTGGGCAGTCCCCGCCCCCCGTCAACACCCCAACGCGCATGAACGTGTCCCCTCTCCTCGAGCGGCGCGACGCTGGCAACGCTAGCGCCCGCGTCAGCCGACCAGCAGCGGGTCCCCGTCGCGCTCGACGACGCGCGGTGACGCGCCGGCCAGCACGGCGAGGTGGGCCACATGCCCGGTGCCCGGATCTAGCTGGTGC
>JACDBJ010000393.1 GCA_013695005.1 Pseudonocardiales bacterium | reverse complement strand
GGAGCCGCGGGCCGTGCGGGCGGTCGCGCACCGGTGCCCGTGCGGGTTGCCGACGGTCGTGCAGACCTCGCCGCGGCTGGAGGACGGCACCCCGTTCCCGACGCTGTACTACCTGACGTGCGTACGCCTGCGCTCGCTGGTCAGCGGGCTGGAGGCCGACGGCGTGATGCAGGAGATGACCGACCGCCTGGCGCAGGACCCGGTGCTGGCGGCGGCGTACAAGCGGGCGCACGAGGCCTATCTTGCCGAGCGGGACGCGATCGGGCCGCTGGGCAACGACGTGAGCGCGGGCGGTATGCCCGACCGGGTCAAGTGCCTGCACGTGCACGTGGCGCACTCGTTGGCCCGCGGCACCGGGGTCAACCCGTTCGGCGACGAGGCGCTCGCCGTGATCGGCGACTGGACCCGCGCCGGCCGCTGCCTCTAGTCCCCGCGCGTTGCGCTACAGCCCCGCGAGTTGCGCGGTTCGCGCAAGCGAGTTGCGCGCTCCGTCTGCTAGCCGGCTGGGCGGTCCCGGTGCCGATCGCGATTCCGCTCGCGGCCCGTCCCGGCCGTCCGGGTGAGCGACGTGACCTGCCCGGTGACGTCGATGTGCGAGGACTTCACACCCTCGCCCGGCACGAAGAGCACCGTCACCTTCGCCTCCAGCTGCTCCGGCGGTGAGCCTGCCTCGCCGAGCACATGGGACAGCTGCATGCAGTAGCAGGAGGCGTGCGCGGCCGCGAGGAGCTCCTCGGGGCTCGTATTGCCCGCGGCTCGCTTGGTCCGCGACGCCCAGCTGACGTCGGTGGAAGGGAACGCGCCGCTCTCGGGCTTCGTCACCCCGGACCCGTCGGCCAGCCCGCCGTGCCACACCGTCGTCGCGCTGCTCGAAGCCGCCACCTGTCCTCCTCGGTCGCCCTACAGCGAACCGTAGCCGCCCCACCGCGTGACGCGCGCAACTCGCCTGTCCGAACCGCGCAACTCGCTTGCGTGGGGTGCGCAACTCGCGGGTTAGTGGGGGGTGACGCGGTTCAACATCGTCTCGGTGTGGGCGGCCGCCGGCAGGGTGCCCGCCGTCCGCCACGGTCCGTCGGGCAGGAACCGCGACGCCACGAACGCCTCGGAGATCTCCGGCGGGGCGTGCCGCAGCAGCAGCGAACCCTGCAGGCACAGCGCCGCCAGCTCGGCCACCCGCCTGGCCCGCCGTTCCTCACGCGCGCGCAGCTCCTCGCGCAGCGCCTCGACGGCCCGGTCGAACCACGGGTCCGCGCCGCTGGCCAGCTCCAGCTCAGCGAGCAGGGCCTCCTCGCTGGCCGGCTCCCGGGTCAACGCCCGCAGCGCGTCGAGCGCCGTGACGTTGCCCGACCCCTCCCAGATCGAGTTCAGCGGCGCCTCACGGTACAGCCGGGGCAGCCCGGAGTCCTCGACGTAGCCGTTGCCGCCGAGGCACTCCAGTGCCTCGGCCACCACGGCCGGCGCCCGCTTGCACACCAGGTACTTCGAGACCGGCAGCGCGAGCCGCAGGAACTCCTCCTCGCGGCGGTCCACGGCGCCGGCCAGGCGCATCGCGAGCACCGTGGCCGCCTCGGACTCCATCGCGAGGTCGGCGATCACCGTCTGCATCAGCGGCGTCTCGGCCAGCCGGCTGCCGAACGCCCGCCGGTGCGCGACGTGGTGAGCCGCCTCCGACAGCGCCCCGCGCACGGTGGCCGCCGACCCCAGCACGCAGTCCAGCCGTGTCATCGACACCATCTCGATGATCGTCTGGATGCCGCGGCCCTCGTCGCCGAGCCGCCAGCCGACCGCTCCGGCGTACTCGACCTCGGCGGAGGCGTTGGAGCGGTTGCCGAGCTTGTCCTTCAGCCGCTGAAGCCGGACCGAGTTGCGCGTCCCGTCGGGCAGCACCCGGGGCACGACGAAGCACGTCACGCCCTGCGGCGCGCGCGCCAACGTGAGGAACAGGTCGTTCATCGGCGCCGAGGTGAACCACTTGTGCCCGACCAGCCGGTAGGTCCCGTCCGCGGACTGGGTGGCCGACGTCGTCCCGGAGCGGACGTCCGAGCCGCCCTGCTTCTCGGTCATCGACATCCCGGCGAGCAGGCCCTTCTTGCCGCCCGGCTCGGCCAGCCCCGGCTGGTAGACCAGCGAGCGCAGTCCGGGTTCGAAGCGGCCGGCGAGGTCGGGGTCGTGCCGCAGCGCGGGGACTGCGGCGTAGGTCATCGAGATCGGGCAGCAGTGGCCGGCTTCGAGCTGGCTCATCAGGTAGAACCCGGCAGCCCTGGCGACGTGCGCGCCCGGCGCCGCGCCCTGCACCCACGGCGCCCCGTGCAACCCGGCGC
>JACDBJ010000392.1 GCA_013695005.1 Pseudonocardiales bacterium | reverse complement strand
ACCTCGAAGAGCTCGACCGGCTCCCCCACGTTCTTCATCGAACGCAGGCCGACCGAGACGAAGGACACGGTGCCATCCGGATCGGCGAGCTTCATCGATTCGGTCACGAGGAACTGGCCCCGCTCTGCTTCTGACGTGACCCGTGCCGCGAGGTTGATCGTCGCGCCGACGTAATCGCCTTCCCGGTACAAGGCCGGGCCCGCGTGGGCACCGAGCCGGACGTCGGGGAACTGAGCCTCCCGGGCCGTCATCGCCATGACCGACAGGCCACAGCTGATGGCGCTGGGCGAGTCCCGAAAGACGGGCATGAACTCGTCCCCGACCTGTAAGAGCACCCGACCGTCGTACCCGCTCGCAGCTTCCCGGACCAGATCCGAGAAGCGCTCTATGACCGTGGCCACCGCTAGGTCACCCATGGCCTCGGTCATGGCCGTGTAGCGGGCCAGGTCGATGAACAGCACCGTCACCGACACCTGACCGATGGCGTCGCCGGCACCTCCGACATCCTCCGCAAGGTGCACCACCAAGTCGTCGCGCAGGGCACGCTGCCAGGCCTTGGAGTGAAAGTAGAGCAGGGCCGGTTCCATCAGTCCGAGCAGGGGGCCGCTGACCTCCTCGGTCGCCGCGACGAGCGCTGCGCCGGCGAGTCCCTCGGCTCGGAGTCGCTCGTGGACGTAATAGTGGAACAGTCTGTTCTCGGCTTCGGCGACGCGTGTGAGCGAATCGTTGAGGACACGGATGATCTGCAGCAGCGCGTCGATGGGCATCCCGGCCTCGAGAGCGCCGGCGGCGACGCGAAGCATCTCGATGTCTGCTTCGGAGGCGTCGTTCTGGTCCCTCAGACCGGAAGCGAGCCAGAGGCGGCGGAACAGACTCTCGTCGAGACCGGCGAGGGCGGCGGCATCGGTGAGGCGATGGGAGGTCCGGATCCCTGGGCCGCCACCGAGTTCGAGATAGCGGGCGAGGACATCGCCCTGCTCGACCGACGCGGCGGCGATCACCTCGGGCCAGCGGTCTCGGACGGCGTCCGCAGCCGGGCCGGCGTAGCGGACCATCCCGGAGGTGGCTAGCACGGCCGCGCCGGTGGCCAGCACAGCGGCGCCCGGGTAGACGGCCGAGCCTGCGGCCACCCCGACGACGCCCTGGGTGTACTTGTCGTCCGTGCGGCCGGGCACCGGCCAGCGCGCCGCGACGTCGGCGAGCTCCGGCAGGTAGAGGTGCGGGTCGCCGCCGGCGTCCAGGTACGGGCCGACGCCGATGTCGACGAGGTACACCGGCCCGCAGCGGTGCGGGGCCAGCACGTGCACCGGCTTGCGCGCCCCGAAGGTGACCGTGGCAGCCGCGCTCACCGCGGGCCCGTCCACCACGCCGGTGTCCGGGTTGACCCCACTCGGCAGGTCGACCGCGAGGATCGGCACGCCGCCGTCCGCAGCCGCGTCGACGAGCTCGGCCGCCGACGGCCGCAGCGGCCCGCGGGCGGAGATGCCCACGATGCCGTCGATCACCAGTTCCGCGGTACAGACCCGGTCCCGCGCCAGCGCCGGCTCGGCCGCGGCGTCGACCACCCGACCACCGGTGCGCCGCAGGGCCGCGAGCCCGGCTCGATGGGCACGGTCGACGTCGAGCAGCACAGCGGTGACGGCCACGCCACGTCGACGCAGCTCCGCGCCGGCCCACAACGCGTCGCCGCCGTTGTTCCCGGCGCCGACCAGCAGCGTGACCCGCCGGCCGGCAACCCCGCCGCTACGCCCCAGGAGCAACCGTCGCGCCTGCACAGCCACGCCGAACGCCGCCCTGCGCATGAGCGCACCGGCCGGCGTACTGGCCAGCGCGGCGTCCTCGGCGGCACGCACCTGGGCGGTCGTCCAGATCCGCTGCACAACCGATCACGCTAGCCGTGCACGCCCGGCTACGGCGTGGGCGTGGGCGTGACGTTCTGGTCGACCTGGATGTCGTACTTGACGTTGCTGCCGTCGACCGACGACACCTTGGCGACGACACCCAGCGAGTCGGTGCCGGCCTTGAGCGTGCAGCGCACCGTTGCGCCGACCGTCGCAGGCAGGTCCTCCGGGCAGGTCACGGAGTCTGGACGTTGCCCGATCTGCTGGTTGAGCTGGTCGGAGATCTGCTGCGCCACCTGCTCCTTGGGCACGCTGGCCGCCCCGCACCCAGCGGTGCCGAGAACGACGAACGCGGCCAGGACGGCGGCGGCAAGAACGCGCATGACGGAATCCTCACGACGGGTCGGCGGTGGACGCCGATTCTGGTCCGGCGGCGCGCGCTTCGCCAATCGCCGCGCGTCGGCTACTCGACGGTGACGGATTTTGCGAGGTTGCGGGGCTTGTCGACATCGTAGCCGCGGGCACGGGCGATCTCGGCGGCGATGACCTGCAGCGGGATGGTGGACACCAGCGGCTGCAGCAGGGTCGGCACAGCGGGTACCTCGAGCAGGTGCCGCGCGAACGGCCGGACCGTCTCGTCGCCCTCCTCGGCGATCACCACGGTGTGCGCCCCACGGGCGGTGATCTCCTGGATGTTGCTCAGCAGCTTCGCGTGCAGCACCGCTCGCCCCTTCGGCGAGGGCATGACCACCACGACCGGCAGCCCTTCCTCGATCAGCGCGATCGGGCCGTGCTTGAGCTCGCCGGCGGCGAACGCCTCGGCGTGCATGTAGGCCAGCTCCTTGAGCTTGAGCGCACCCTCCATCGCCACCGGGTAGCCGACGTGGCGGCCGAGGAACAGGATGGCGCGCGAGTCGGCCAGCTCGCGGCCCAGCGAACGCGCCGCCTCGATCCCGTCCAGCGTCGCCGCGACCGCGGCCGGCATGGCCGCCAGCTCGGCGTACTCGCGGGACACCTCGTCGGGGTACTTCGTACCGCGCGCCTGCGCCAGTGCGAGCCCGACCAGGTAGCTCGCCACGATCTGCGCGGTGAACGTCTTGGTCGCCGCGACGCCGATCTCGGGGCCGGCGTGGGTGTAGAGCACCGCGTCGGACTCGCGGGGGATCTGCGCGCCGTTGGTGTTGCAGATGGCGAGCACGCGGGCCTTCTGGTCCTTGGCGTGCCGGACCGCCTCCAGGGTGTCCATCGTCTCGCCGGACTGCGAGATCGCGATCACCAGCGTCGAGCGGTCCAGCACCGGGTCGCGGTAGCGGAACTCGCTGGCCAGCTCCGCCTCGACCGGCAGCCGGGTCCAGTGCTCGATCGCGTACTTCGCCAGCAGCGCAGCGTGGAACGAGGTCCCGCAGGACACCGCGAAGACCTTGTCGACGTCGCGCAGGTCGCTGTCGGACAGCCGCTGCTCGTCGAGCACGACGCGGTGGTCGACCCAGTGCCCGCGCAGCGTGTCGGCGACCGCCGCCGGCTGCTCCTCGATCTCCTTGAGCATGAAGTAGTCGTGGCCGCCCTTCTCGGCCGCGGCGAGGTCCCACGTCACCCTGAACGGGTTGACCTCGACGTGGTTGCCGGCGAAGTCGGTCACCTCGTAGCCGTCGCGGGTGATCGTCACGACCTGGTCCTGGCCCAGCTCGACCGCGTCGCGGGTGTGCTCGATGAAGGCGGCGACGTCCGAGGCGAGGAACGTCTCGCCGTCGCCGATGCCGAGCACCAGCGGCGAGCTGCGACGGGCGGCCACGATCATGTCCGGCTGCTGCGCGTGGGTCAGCAGCAGTGTGAACGCCCCTTCCAGGCGCCCGCACACGGCGCGCACGCTGGCCGCCAGGTCACCGGCGGTCGGGCCGTCGGCGCACGCCGCCGCGACGAGGTGGGCCACGATCTCGGTGTCGGTGTCGCTGGCCAGCTCGACGCCGCCCGCCTCCAGCTCTGCGCGCAGCGAGATGAAGTTCTCGATGATGCCGTTGTGCACGACGGCCAGCTCACCGGCGGTGTCGGTGTGCGGG
>JACDBJ010000362.1 GCA_013695005.1 Pseudonocardiales bacterium | reverse complement strand
GCCGAGCGAGATTCGGTGCGCAGGTGGCGAAGCGTCGTGACCGTGCCTCGATCCAGCGCGACGGTCCGCACACTGGCCTCGCTCTTCGGCGGGCACACGACGCCGCGCCCGTCGATCTCCTGGACCTGGTCCGAGACCGTCAGCGTTCTAGCCTTCACGTCGACGTCGCACCATCGTAGCCCGATGACCTCGCCGCGCCGCAGCCCCAACAAGGCGACCAGGTGAAACAACGGGTGCAGGTTGCTACCGCGGACATGAGCCAGGAATCGGGCGGTCTGATCGACGGTCCACACCGCGACCGCCGGCCGCTGACCGGTGGCCCTCCACACCGCCACCCGAGCGTCGGTCCAGATCACCGCTCGAGGTCGACGAGCCGACGGCAGTTCGGCCCATCTCGCGAGGTTCCGCGTGAGCAGCCCCCGCCGGATCGCGCCGTTGAGCGCGGCGCGCAGCACGCCACGGATACGTTGCAACGTCGCCGGAGAGCGGTTTACTGCCGGCGCCGCTGCTGCGCAGCAGCTTGGTGAACATGGCCTGCACCTTGCCGACGGTCAGGTCCTTCAGCAGGACGTTCCCGAGCCCAGGGCGCAGGTAGTGGCGGATGTCTTGGGTGTAGAGCCGTCGAGTGCTCGGGCGCAGCTCGTACCGGGTCTCCAGCCACACGTTCAACCACTGCCCGACCGTAACCAAGCTCGGATCAGGATCGACATCGCCGGCCAGCCAGTAGGCCCGCGCCCGTTTCGCTGCTGCCCGAGAGCGGAACCCGCCACGTCGCAGCCGACATCGTCGGCCCCGCCGAGCGGGCAGCTCGACCGAGAAATACCAGCTCCCGTGACCGCGCTGGCCCGACAATGGGCACCGCCCACCCAGCCGGTGCTTCGTCTCGGGGTTGAGGCATCCACACCGCTTGTACACCCCAGATGCATTCGCCATAGCCGCGTTTCCTCCCGATGGGCGGCGGCGAACAGCCGGATGGTCTGTCGCCGTCGGAGTCCGGTCTGTGCGGGCGACAATCTCAAGCGCGGCCGCTGTGTTCCTGACAGCCCTACCGCGGACCAGGCGGCACTACTGTCCGAGGTTCATCTGGTCGGCGAGGATCGAAATGCCGCCGCGCGTCGGCGCGGTCTCACCAGCACGGGCGCCGGACCCAGCCTGCTCACGCGCAGCGCAAGTTGCTTGCGTTCCTCGACGGCGGCTCAGGATCAGCAGCATGAGAGTCAAAGGGCCGTTCCTGGCGGTGTAGCCGACGATTCCCGGTCACCTCGAAACGTGGAGTTGCCCGCCTTACGGGAGGAGCGTGAGGGCCGGCGTGTGCAGGGGTCGAACGACGGTGAAATGCCTGCGGTCCAATGTGGCAATCTCCGGCAGGCCTAGTCGTTCTGCAACGGCGACCACTGCGGCGTCCGTGGTACCAAGCGGTAGATCGCCATACTGAAGGAACCAGGTCGGCCATCCGAGCGTAGTCGGCGGCGGTCGGAGCAACCGTGACGAAATCGCCGTCGGCAAGCGAACGGAGAAATGCGGCCTCGACGGTCGGCCCCGCTTCACGGGCGAGCAGGTAGCCGACCTCTGCCACCACCGGTGCAGGAATCAGGATTTGCCTTCCACCAGATGCAGCGCGGTGAACAACTCGACACAAGCATGGTGGTCGTCGTCGTTGGAGATTGCCGCCGCTACCAACGGCCGGTATCGCAGACGATCACGTCTGCCGGCCGAACCCGTCCGCGAGGAGTTCCTCGCTGCCCGCTGCGGTGTCGGTTCGTCGACCTCGGGCTGCACCGAACCATGTCGGTGGCCACTTGCGCGTCCGTCGGACCTCGTCTCGGCGACGACGCACGTCTTGCAGGGCGGCCCTGACCTCGTCCTCGGGCAACTCCTCCACGAGGCGATGCAGATCATCCCGGTCGGCGTGCATTCATCCACTGTACGGGGCGGTCGGCGTCCGTCGCGGATCCGCGCCAGCAGCGATTCGCTGAGAGGCGGCTCATGGTGGCCGCGCGGCGCGTCGGGATGGTCCGGGCTACGGCCTACGCTCGACTCCGCACCGCACCAGAGGAGGGAGCGAGCTTGTCGCAGGACCTCGCCGTGTTCACTTATCTCACGGCGCCGAACTACGAGCTTTACCGCGCTGTCATGCTCGCGTTCGTGGCGGCCAAGCGTCGTTTCACCGTGCACCTTCGCCCCGAGGACGTCCGCGACACGCTCGGACCCACCGCCGAGCTCACGGTGGTCAGTGAGGCGCTGCAGAGGCTCGAGAAGTGGGGCAATCTCCGGGCCGACCCGGACACCAGCCGGGTCACCACCGTGGAGGATTTTCACCGCGCCCGGTTCCTCTACCAGCTCACCCATGCCGGCGAGGCGGTCGAGGAAGCGCTTGCGGTCTACGACGAGGCGTTGGGTCGCCGTGGCTCCCTGCAGTCAGTGGCGCTTGCCGACATCGCCACTCAGCTCAGGGCGTTGCACGAACTGGCAGCCGAGCCAGAGCTTGATGCGGCGAAGGTCTATCTCGCGCTGCGTTACCTGGTCGACCGGTTCACCGACCTGGCCGGCAACGCTCGCGCGTTCATGGGCTCGCTGCAGCGCACGCTCGACCTGCATGACGCCGACCTGGAGGTGTTCCGGGCCTACAAAGACCGGCTCATCGACTACCTGCAGCGGTTCATCACCGACCTTGTCGCCACCGGGTCGGAGATCGCCGCGCTGGTGGCGCGTATCGAGGAGCGTGGCGTCGAGCCGCTGCTGGACGCCGCGGCGTGGCGGGAGGCGCAAGACGCCGCGCCAGGCACGGTCGACGGCCCCGCGGACGGCAGCGACGACGACCACCAGCGGGTCGAGTTCGTCCGCCGCCGGGAGCTGTGGCTGGAGCGGTGGCGCGGGTTCCGCTCCTGGTTCGTCAGCGCACCGCAACGCCCCAGCCAGGCCAAGCTGTTGCGCGCCCAGGCCCGCGCGGCAATCCCACAGCTGCTGCACGTTGTCGCGGCACTCAACGAGCGGCGCGCCGGACGATCCGACCGTTCCGCGGACTTCCGCACCCTCGCTGTCTGGTTCGCGCAAGCCCCCGACGACGCCGCGTTGCACCGGCTCTGGCGTTGCGCGTTCGGGCTGTCCCCGGCTCGGCACCTCGCCGTTGACGCCGGCACGCTCGCCGCTCGCGCTGACGACCCGATCCCGCCGAGCACCCCGTGGGCCACCGCCCCGCCGGTGGAGATCAGCCCACGGCTGCGCAAGACCGGCAGCTACGAGCGGCGCGGCAAGCCCAACCGGGTCCTGGACCGCTCCGCGCAGCGCCACCACCTGGCCGAGCTCGCCGCCCGTCAGGCCGCTGAGACGGCCACAGCCCGCGCGGCGCTGGCCACCGATCGCCAGGTGCGGCTGTCCGACCTCGGCCCGCTGGACTGCGACGTGTTCCGGCTGTTCCTGGGCCTGCTCGGCGACGCGCTCACGGCGCTCACCCCCGGGCGCCGCGACATCCAGACCACCACCAGCGACGGGACGATGGCCGTCCGGCTCACGGCGCCAGGCGATCATCGCGTCGCAGAGGTCGCCACCGCCGACGGCGTGTTCCGCGGCCCCGACTACCTCATCGAGATCGTCGATCTCACAGCCGATCTGCGGGTGGAGCGCAGCGCATGACCGGGCTCTCCGACGCCATCGCCGTGACCCGCTCGACCGAGCTGGCGCGCGCCGCGCGGGCGTTGCTGCGCCGCCCGGTGCTGAGGGCCCGCGGCGCTGACAGCGAGCATTTCGTCCTGGTCCGCCGGCATGCGGTCGCACTGCGGGAATGGTTCGACCGCAATACCGGTTGGCGGCTGCTCGTGGACAGCGAGGTCGCACGGCTGGTCAAGACCGTCGCCAGCACGGGTGACTCCACGCATCCGGCGCGGGACCCCCGCAGCAAGGTGGCGTTCACCCGCCGGCGCTACGTGCTGGCCTGCCTGGCGCTGGCCGTGCTGGAGCGGGCGGACGCGCAGGTCACCCTCGGACGGCTGGCGGAGCAGATCGTGCTGGGTGCCGCCGATCCCGACCTGGCCGCCGCTGGCGTCACGTTCACCCTGGACCGCCGCGAGGAGCGCGGCGACCTGGTGGCCGTGGTCCGCCTGTTGCTCGACCTCGGCGTGTTCTCCCGGGTCGCCGGCGACGAGGAGGCGTTCGTCGCCGACTCCGGCGACGCCCTCTACGACGTCGACCGTAGGGTGCTCGCCGCGCTCGTCGCAGCACCCCGCGGACCATCCACAGTGGATGAAACAGGTTTCGAGCAACGGCTCACAGCGCTCACCGCGGAGCTCCCGGCCACCACCGACGACCTGCGCAACCAACAGACCCGCCACCGCCTCACCCGGCGGCTGCTCGAGGACCCGGTGCTCTACTACGACGACCTGGACGACGCCGAGCGCGGCTACCTCACCAACCAGCGCCACGCGATCACCAGTCGGATCACCGAGCTCACCGGGCTGGTCGCCGAGGTACGTGCGGAGGGCATCGCGATGATCGACCCGCTCGACGACCTCACCGACATCCGGATGCCCGAGACCGGCACCGAGGGCCACGCCACGCTGCTGGTCGCCGAGTACCTTGCGGCCCGCGTCGACCGGCCACCCACCATCGAGGAGCTGCGCAGCCACGTCGCGTTGATGGCCAGCGCCCACCGCTCCTACTGGCGCCGCGACGCCACCGCCACGGGTGCCGCGGTGGAGCTGACCGAGCAGGCGCTGCGCCGGCTGCTCGCGCTGGGCCTGGTCCGCCGCGACGGTGAGCACGTCGTGGCCAGGCCGGCGCTGGCCCGGTATTCGGTGGGCGAACCGACCGTCCAGGAGCGCCGGTCATGACCACGCGGCCGGAGCTTGCCCCGACAGCGGCGGCTCAGCCGGCGAGCAGGCTGCCTGAACCCGGCCGCACCCGCTGGCAGCCGCTGCGCGGGGGGTTGGTCGACCTCTTCTACTACGACGCCGAGGAGTTCTGGTTCCACGACGGGCGGCTGCTGCTGCGGGGCAACAACGGCACCGGCAAGTCCAAGGTGCTGGCGCTGCTGCTGCCGTTCCTGCTCGACGGTGACCTCTCCCCGCACCGCGTCGAACCCGACGCCGACCCGAAGAAGCGGATGGAGTGGAACCTGCTGCTCGGTGGCGAGCACCCGTATCCAGAGCGGCTCGGTTACACCTGGCTGGAGTTCGGCCGGCGAACCGAGGGCGGCGAGTTGGAGTTCCGCACGATCGGCTGCGGGCTCAAGGCCGTGGCCGGGCGTGGGATTGCCCGGCACTGGTTCTTCGTCACCGATCAACGCGTCGGCGCGGCGCTGGCCCTGGTGGATGCCACCGGCACCGCGCTGCCGCGGGACCGCCTCGCCGACGCGCTGGCCGGGCACGGGCTGGTGTACGACCGGGCACGTGACTACCGCCGTGCCGTCGACGAGGCGCTGTTCGGGTTCGGCGAGCAGCGCTACGGCGCGCTGGTCGACCTGCTCGTGCAGCTTCGGCAGCCGCAGCTGTCCAAGAAGCCGAGCGAGCGGGCGTTGTCCGACGCGCTCACCGAGGCGCTGCCGCCGCTGGACCAGGCCGTCGTCGCCGACGTCGCCGAGGCGTTTCGCAGCCTGGAGGAGGATCGGGACGCCTTGGCCGAGATGACCGAAGCGCACGCGTCCGCGAGCTCGTTCCTCGGGCATTACCGCCGCTACGCCGCCGTCGCCGCGCGACGCCGTGCCGCGCTCCCGCGCGCCGCGCAGCAGGGCTATGAGAAGGCCCGTGCCGCCGTTGCCGCGGCGGAAACCGCCGAGGAGCAGGCCGAGCAGGCGCTGACGGAGGTCCGGGCGTTGCTGGCGGTGCTGGAGACCGACGAGCGGCGGCTCCAGGCCCGCCGTGAGGCGCTCGCCGCCGGCCCAGAGATGCAGGAGGGCGTCCGGCTACGCGCGGCCGCCGAGCTGGCACAGCGGTTGGCTGGCCACGCCCAGCAGGCCGCGGGCGATGCGAATCACGCCGTGGCGGCGGTCGAGACCGGCGAGCGCAAACACTCCGCGGCCGCCGAGCGGGCCGAGCAGGCCGCGTCGCGGTTCACTGCATTGCGGCTGGCGGCCGTGTCGGCCGCCGAGCTGGCCCGGGTGAGCGGGCCGCACCGCGAGACCGTCGACCACCCCCTCGACGACCAGGCGGACGCACCGTTGCACGGTGCTGCGCTGGCAGCGCTGCAACGGGCGGCGGCTGAGCTCACAGTGCGCCAGGAGCGCGCGGTACAGCACGTGCGCGGCCTGGTCGCCGACGACGAGCGCGCTCGCAGGGCCGTCGCGGACGCCAGGGCCGAGGTCGAACGGCTCGGCGCAGCGC
>JACDBJ010000358.1 GCA_013695005.1 Pseudonocardiales bacterium | reverse complement strand
CGGGCGGGTGGAGCAGGTGCTGCCCAAGCTGCCCGGGCGGCCGGAGGTGGTGGTGGCCGACCCGCCGCGCAGGGGGCTCGGTCGTGCGGTGGTGGACGCGATCGCCGCCCGGGGGCCGGCGCGCATGATCTACGTGGCCTGCGACCCGGCGTCGCTGGCCCGCGACGTGGCGCTGTTCGCCGGCCACGGCTACCAGCTCACCCAGCTGCGGGCGCTCGACGCGTTTCCCATGACGCACCACGTCGAGTGCGTCGCCCTGCTCGAACCCGCTTCGCCCCGCCACTGACCCCCGGCCACTGACCCCGGCCACTGACCCCGGCCACTGACCAGGCGGCCGCGACCAGGCGGCCTCGCCGCACAGTTTGGAGTGAGATGGTGGTTCCAACCCGCCGTAGACCCGCAATTTGGCTCCAAACGACAGGGTCGGTGGGGCGCAAGCCCCGCCGTCGTTGCTGTGGGTAACTCGGACGCCTGTGTGGAAACCCGGCCGTTGAGCCTGTCGACCGGGGCGCGTCCCACCGATGTGGCGCAGCGTCGGTGCCATGCGTGCACGTACATGCGTCGGGCTCGACGGGGTCTTCCGCGGGTCGCAAGCGATAGATGCGGGGCTCGTCACCCGCAGTCAGCTTCGCTGCTCCGGCGTCCAGAGGCTCTTTCACGACGTCTACGTCGCTGCCGGCGCCGAGGTGACCCACCAGTTGCGATGTCAAGGTGCTGCCCTGGTACTTCCCGAGAACGGGGTCATCACGGGACGGTCGGCTGCCACAGTTCTCGGGGTCCCGCTGGCCTGGCCAGATGATCCGGTGCAGGTCGTTGCACCGCCGACGACGCGGATCGCCCGGCGCCGCGGCTTCGACGTGCGGCGCACGGCGATCGAGCCCTGTGATTGGCGGCCCTGGCTCGCCGGGCGTCTCGCCAGTCTGCCGCGGATGGCCCTCGACCTGCTACTCGACCGCCCACTTCCCGATGCAGTCGCCGACCTCGATGTGGTCGTCCGGGCTGGACTCGTTGATCTGGCAGCCGTGCAGATGATGGTCGCGGCCAGGCACGACAAGGGCATCGTGGCGGCACGCAGGGCGGCGCAGCTGGCTGATCCACGAGCGGAGTCCCGGCCGGAGTCGAAGGTGCGGGTCTGGCTTGCGCTTGCCGGACTCGAGCCCGAACCGCAGTACTGGATCGAGGACTCAACCGGTCGGATCGCACGGACGGATCTCGCCTTTCCGGCACGGAAGGTGGCCGTTGAGTACGACGGCGGGTGGCGCGACGGGCAGCTGTGGGCGCTCAATCATGACCGTGCGCGGCTCAACCGCGTTCAGGCCGCCGGGTGGGAGGTCGTGTTCGTCACCGCGCCGCTACTGCGTGATCCCGACCGCATGGTGCGCACCGTCCGAGCCGCCCTCGCCCGGCGTCGTTGACGGCCTGCTCGCCGTTTGGAGGCAGATGGCGGGTGTCTGCGCCGGCACTCTGCTCGTTTGGAGCCAAATGGCGGCTAGCGCGACTCGGCTGGCGCGACGGGGGTCGGCGACGGGGGTCACCTCAGGGTGGCGCGTAGCGCGGGCTTGTCGACCTTGCCGGTCGGGTTGCGCGGCAACGCGTCGAGGACCTCGACGATCGACGGCACCGCCCACGAGGCAAGCTCCCCTCGGACGTGCCTGCGGATCTCGGCGGGCGACACGGACTCACCTGGCACGAGCTCGAGGAACGCCGCGACGGTCTCCTGCGCCAATGGGTCCGGTGCGGCCACCACGGCGGCGTCGGCCACGGCCGGATGCCGCCGCAGCACCTCCTCGACGTCCACCGAGTACACCTTCTGTCCGGCCCGGTTGATCATGTCCTTGAGCCGGTCGAGGATCCACAGGTACCCGTCGGCGTCGCAGCGCCCGACGTCGCCGGTGCGGAACCAGCCCCCGGGTGTGATCGCCGCCGCGGTCGCCTCCGGCATCCCGTCGTACCCGGTGGTCACCAGCGAGCCGCGCAGCCACACCTCGCCGGACTCGCCGACCGGCACGGCAACGCCGTCCGGCCCCCTGATCGAGGTCTCCATGCACGGCACCGGCCGTCCGACCGATCCCGGCCGCTGGGCGAACTCGGCGCCGCGCAGGCTCGTCGCGGGGGAGTGGGTTTCGGACAGCCCGTAGACGTTGAGCAGCTCGGTGTCGGGCAGCGCGGCCCGCAGGTCCCGTTCCAGCTTGTTGCCGAACGTCGAGCCACCGGCCCCGAGCAGCCGCAAGCTGGGCAGCTTGGCCGCCGTGAGCCCCGCTTCGCGCAACGCCAGCAGCCACCACGACGGCACCGCGTACGCCCACGCCACGTCGTGCTCGGCGAGCAGCGGTACATAGGAGCGCGGGGTAGGCGTGTCCACCAACAACACGCTTGTCCCGGCGAGCATCGCGGGCAGGACGTGAGCATGCAGCGCCGAGATGTACCCGAGGGGGAACAGCACGGCCGAGGTCTCGCCACGCTGCAGCTGCAGCATCCGCTGGTAGGTCATTCCGCTGTGCACGCTGCACCGGTGCACTACCCGGCAGGCCTTCGAGCGGCCGGTCGAGCCGGAGGTGTGCACGACCTGAAAGTGGTCGGTCTCCGCCGGCCACAGCTCGGTGAGCTCGCCCCACGGTCTGGCGGTGCGGGTCAGCTCGGCCAGCGGCAGGACGGGGGTCTGCACGGCGGTGGCCGCCTCACACTGGGCGTCCAGTCGCGCCGGGTCGGCCAGCGCCAGCCGGGCGCCGGTCGAGCGCATCAGGTCACTCCACCGAGGGGTGGCCAGCTTGAGGTTGACCCCGGACAACACGATGCCCGACCGGGCGCAGGCCAGCACCACGACCAGGAAGTCGACGCTGTTGGCGGCGGCGACCGTCAACCCGTCGCCAGCTCTCAGGCCGGCAGACCCCAGAGCCGTCACGCAGCCCGCGACCCGGTCGGCCAGTTCGGCGTAGCGCACCGAACCGTCACGGTCCCTGGCCGCCTCGGCGTCCGGCCAGGTGGCCGCGGCGCGGTCCAGCACCTCGGCCACGGAGCGCGGGCGGTTGGGGTAGCTGAGGGCCGGGCCGCCCAGCCACGTCTCGGTCGCCGTCGGTCCGTCCGGGGCCAGGTCCTGCGGACGTAGCGCACTGACGCGGTGCGTCACCGTAAGCGGCCGGAGACGTCAGCCGCTGCGAGCATCAGCACGAGGGCCGGCACGACGGCCGACGGCGGCATCCGGTAGCTGCCCCGGGTGTCCTGCTCCACGAATCGCACAGTTGTGAGGCTACGGAGGTGGTGGTACAGCTGCCCGGTCGACGACAGGCCCGCCGCCTCCACAAGCTCCCGAGCGGTGGCCGGCCCGGTGAGCAGCCGGCGGACCACCGCGATACGGCTGGGGTGGCCCAATGCGGCCAGTACCGCGGCGGCCGGCGCGTCGGCGAACTCGAGGACCCCCGCCGGCGAGTAGTGGATGTTCCACTCCACCTCCCCGTGCAGCCGGACCGTCCCGCCGTAGCGGACCTCACCGCTGTCGTCGACCTCCGCCGGCTCCTGGCCCGCGCCGCTCGCGCCGCCGGCGGCCGGTGTGGATGCCTCCAGCGCGACGACCCTCGCCTCCAGCTCGGCGAGCCTGCGGTCGGTGTCGGTGTCGGTGTCGGTGTCGGTCATGTGGGCATGATGCCGCGCTCACAGCGCGCAGCGGAGCTGCTCGAGGGTCTGCGGCTCGTTCATCGCCGCCACCAGCAGCTTCTGGTGAGCCAGGCTCGCGGTGGCGTCCCGCCACTCGTCCAGTGGCATCCGCCGGGTGAGCAGGACGGCGGATGACACGCTGCCGTCGGTGCGCCGCACCGTGATGGCCTGGGTGAGCACGCCGGGAAGGCTGCCGCCCTTGGCGCCGCGACCCAGTGCACCCGCCGGCGGCGGCTGGTACTCCAGGTGACGGCGGGCCACCTCCACGCCGGCCCCGAAGGACCCGGTGCTGATCGCCCGGTGCAGGGCGTTGAGCTGTGCCGCCGTCCCGACCGTCGTGTTGTTCTCGGCCCACTGCTCCTGCTCGGCCAGTCCTGGCGACGAGCGGTCGCCCAGCTCGGCCCGAAACGCGGCGTCGCCGGCGTAGCGGCGGGCGACAGCCCACTCGGCGGCACCGCGGGCGGCCCGGCTGTCGCCGGTCACCAGCTCGGGTGCCAGCACGGCGATGGCCTGCCCGAGGAACGACGGTAGCTCGGGGTCCGGCCAGCCACTGGCGCTGCTGGCGCGGCGCAGCGTGTCGTCGCCGAGCCGGTCACGCAGCAGCTCGGGTGCGGCGTTGTCGCTGAACCGGATCATCACCGCGGCCAGGTCGTCGAGGCGCACGGTGCGGTCGGGGTCCTTCGCTCGTCCGTTCTCGTGCGGCACACCGAGATGATCGAGCGCCTTGGGGTGCGCCCCGCCGTCCGTGTCGGGCAGGTACCAGGCCTCCCAGTCCGCAATGCGCACCAGGTCGTCCGGGCGTACCCGCCCCTCACTGACCGCCGTCGCGTAGGCGGCGAGGTGCAATACCTTGCTCGCCGACGCCAGCGGCGACGGCTGGTCGCCTCGATGCACGACAGTGGCCCCCCGGCCGTCGTCCACCACTACTGTCACGTCGTCGCGGTGCGTCGCCAACCAGCCGACCCAACCCTGCGCCGTGCCCAGGTCGGGCTCTGGCGCCGCGACGCAGCCCGGCTTGTCTGCCGGCTTGGCGGGCTCGCCTCCGCACCCCACGAGCGCGGCGAGCACACCGGCGATGACGAGCAACAGCCTCTTCATAGCCTCCCCCTCTGTTATTCCGTAACTCCAGATAATCAGAATGCAAAGGCGATCTCCACTCGGAACCGGTGCTGGCGGCACTTGTCAGCCGAGCCGTCGCGGCGTCCGTAAACTGAGTCGGTGTCCCTGCTGCGATCCGTGCGTGGTCCCGCCGACCTCAAGACACTGAGCGAGCCTGAGCTGAACGAGCTCGCCTCGGAGATCCGGCGGTTCCTCGTCACGACCGTGGCTCGCACCGGGGGGCA
>JACDBJ010000326.1 GCA_013695005.1 Pseudonocardiales bacterium | reverse complement strand
GCCGCACCGATCGAGCCGACCACGGCAAACGCGGTGACCAACGACGAACCACCGTCGCCTGCGCCGAGCCAGCCGCGCAGGCCGATCGCGCAGGCGGCGCCTATCGCGGTGGTGGCCGAGCCGACGGTCGCGGCCACCACGTTCGCCTCGACGAGATGTCGCGGCTCGACGATGTCAGGCAACCCCGCGGACAACCCGGCGAGCACGAACCGGCTCACCCCCGCGACGCTCAACGCCCCCAGGTAGAGCCCAAGACCGGTGACGCCGGTCGCGAGCATCGCCGCGACGCCGAGCACGAGCACCCCACGCAGCACGTTGGCCGCGACCAGTACCCGGCGCCGGTCCCACCGGTCCAGCAGTGCGCCGGCGAACGGTCCGATCACCGAGTACGGCAGCAGCAGCACCGAAAGCCCGGCGGCGACCGCGATCGGGTCCGCCTCGCGTTCGGGGTTGAACAGGACCGCGCCACCCAGCGCGGCCTGGAACATCCCGTCGCCCCACTGGGCCGACATCCGGAGCAGCACCAGGCGCCGGAACGGCCGGCCGGAGAAGAGACCACGCCAGCCCAGACGCTCCTGGGCGGGGGCCAGCGAATCCACGTCTAGCCACGCTACGCGGGCCCGGCGGTGCGGTCATCCGCCACTCATGTGTGCGGTCGTCCGGGTGGGACGATACGCCGGTGGCGAGCAAGGGTGGTGGCGATGCGGCTGCGCTGGTGGTGGAGCCCGGCAGCTTGCTCGTCGCGGCACCCGCGCTGCTCGACCCGACCTTCCAGCGCACGGTGGTGTACGTGATCGAGCACCGTGGCGAGGGCACCCTTGGCGTGATCCTCAACCGCCCCAGCGAGACGCCGGTCGACGAGGTGCTGCCGTCCTGGGCCGGGCACACCTCGCGCCCGCATGCGGTGTTCATCGGTGGGCCGGTGGAGCAGAAGACGGCGTTGTGCCTCGCCGCGTTGCGCACGGGCCTGGATCCGGCGAAGGTCGACGGCGTGGTGAGCGTCAACGGGCCGATCGCGTTGGTGGATCTCGACGGCGATCCGGCGGTGCTCGCACCGCGGCTGCGTGGGCTGCGGGTGTTCGCCGGGTACGCGGGCTGGGACTCCGGCCAGCTCGCCGGGGAGGTCGGCCGCGGCGACTGGATCATCGTGTCGGCGCTGCCGGACGACGTGCTGATCGACGCCGACGGTGACCATTGGGGCCGGGTGCTGCGCCGGCAGGGCATGCCGCTGGCATTGCTGGCGACGTTCCCCCTCGAGCTCGAGCACAACTGAGCGCCGATCCGTGGGCGTGGCTGGGTCGAATGCTGCGCATGTCCAGACGAACGCCGATCGCGCCGGGCCAGGAGTCGGTGTGGGATTACCCCCGGCCACCACGCGTCGAGCGGGTGAGCCGCCGGGTGGTGATCCGGCACGCCGGTCAGCTGGTGATCGACACCGACGACGTGGTGCGCGTGCTCGAGACCAGCCACCCGCCGACGTACTACCTGCCGCGCGCCGGGTTCGAGCCGGACGTGCTGGTGCCGGCGCTGCGCCGGACGTTCTGCGAGTGGAAGGGCGCCGCCCGCTACGTGGACGTGGTGCTGCGCGGCGTCGCTCCGCTGGCGGAGGTCGGCTGGTGGTACCCGACGCCGGACCCCCGTTACCCCGAGCTGGGCGACCGGGTCGCGCTCTACGCAGGGCCGTTCGACGAGGTGACCCTGGACGGGGAGGCCGTCACCCCGCAACCAGGCCGCTTCTACGGCGGGTGGATCACCGCCGACATCGTCGGCCCGTTCAAGGGGACACCCGGAACCTGGGGCTGGTGAGCCCCGTCGGGGTAAGGGGTTCGCAAGCGTTCAGAGCGGCCTCGTCACCCGCCGGCCGACTTAGCATCGGGCAGTGTTCTGAGCCGGTCGCATGTCCACTTACGGCGATCACCGCCTCCGACTTACACCGTAAGTCGCTGGCTGGACCCCCTCATGTGCGGCCCCTTTGCTCTGAGCACCGTGACGCACCACCCCAGCACCGGCCACCACGGCCGAGGCGGGTGTTGCGTGGGAGTGCTCAGAGCAAAGGGGCGCGAGCCGGTAACCGGCTCGGCCGCCGCGACCGCGCACCGTTACCCTGGTGGCCATGCGGACGGCCCTGCTCCTTACCGAGCCGCGCTGAGCCCCTAGCGGGCACCAGCGCGGCAACCCCTCACGCCACCGGCGGAGGGGTTTTCGTTTTCCCGGAGCGGACGAGCCGAGTGATCCAGAACCGAAGGAAGAACCCAGTGACAGCCAACACGGCGACCACGCCCGCCGCCGCCAGCACCACCGAGGACGACGCCGGCGTCCCGCCGTTCCGCTACAACGCCACGCTGGCCGCCGATATCGAGCGACGCTGGCAGGACCGCTGGGAGGCCGAGGGCACCTTCCACGCCCCGAACCCCACCGGCCCGATGGCCGAGCCAGACCTGATCGGCGACCGCGAGAAGGTCTACCTGCTCGACATGTTCCCCTACCCGTCCGGTAGCGGCCTGCACGTCGGGCACCCGCTGGGCTTCATCGGCACCGACGTCCTGGGCCGCTACCTGCGGATGACCGGCCGCAACGTGCTGCACGCGATGGGCTTCGACGCGTTCGGCCTGCCCGCCGAGCAGTACGCCGTCCAGACCGGCACCCACCCGCGGGCCACCACCGAGGCGAACATCCAGCGCTACCGCGCCCAGATCCGCGCGCTCGGCCTGGCGCACGACGAACGCCGTTCGGTCGCGACCACTGATCCCGAGTTCTACCGCTGGACCCAGTGGATCTTCCTGAAGATCTACAACTCCTGGTACGACGAGAAGGCCGACCGGGCCCGGCCGATAGCAGAGCTGGAAGCGGAGTTCTCGCAGGACAAGCGCCGCACACCCGACGGCCGCGGCTGGTGCGAGCTCACCCACGACGAGCAGCGCGCGGTGCTGGACTCCTACCGGCTGGCCTACGTCTCCGAGGCACAGGTGAACTGGTGCCCCGGCTTGGGCACGGTGCTGGCCAACGAGGAGGTCACCGCCGAGGGCCGCAGCGACCGCGGCAACTTCCCGGTGTTCCGGCGCAACCTGCGCCAATGGAAGATGCGGATTACCGCCTACGCCGACCGCCTGGTCTCCGACCTCGACCGGCTCGACTGGCCGGACTCGGTTAAGACCATGCAGCGCAACTGGATCGGTCGATCCGAGGGCGCCAACGTCGAGTTCCCGCTGGTCGGTGTTGACGACAAGATCGAGGTCTTCACCACCCGCCCCGACACCCTGTTCGGCGCGACGTACATGGTGCTCGCCCCGGAGCACCCGCTGGTGGACAAGATCACCACTGACGGCTGGCCCGACGGCACCGCGTCCCGCTGGACCGGCGGCGCCGAGACACCGCGGCGGGCGGTTGACGCCTACCGCGACGCGGCAGTCCGCAAGACCGACCTGGACCGCCAGGAGAGCCGCGAGAAGTCGGGCGTGTTCACCGGCGGCTACGCCACCAACCCCGTGAACGGCCAGCCGATCCCGGTCTTCGTGGCCGACTACGTGCTGATGGGCTACGGCACCGGCGCGATCATGGCCGTCCCCGCGCAGGACCACCGCGACTGGGAGTTCGCCACCGCGTTCGGGCTGCCGATCGTGCGCACCGTGCAGCCCCCAGACGGCTGGCCCGACGAGCCGTTCACCGGCGAGGGCCCGGCGGTCAACTCCGCAAACAACGAGGTCTCCCTCGATGGGATGGGCGTCGACGAGGCGAAGCGCACGATCACCGGCTGGCTGGCCGGCAAGGGCGCGGGCGAGCCGCGGGTGCAGTACAAGCTGCGTGACTGGCTGTTCTCCCGGCAGCGCTACTGGGGTGAACCGTTCCCGATCGTCTACGACGAGGGCGGCATGCCCGTCGCGCTGCCGGATTCGGCGCTGCCCGTCGAGCTGCCCGAGATCAGCGACTACGCGCCGACGGCGCACGATCCCGACGACCCGAACACCGAGCCCGAGCCGCCGCTGTCCCGGGCCACCGAGTGGGTGCAGGCCGACCTGGACCTCGGCGCGGCCGACGGCAACCAGGGCGTGCGGCACTACCGCCGCGAGACCAACACGATGCCGCAGTGGGCCGGCTCCTGCTGGTACTACCTGCGCTACCTGGACCCGACCAACACCGAGCGCTTCGTCGACGCCGAGGTGGAGCGGTACTGGCTGGGCAAGGAGCCCGTCGAGTACGGCCCGGCCGACCCTGGCGGCGTCGACCTCTATGTCGGCGGCGTCGAGCACGCCGTGCTGCACCTGCTCTACGCCCGGTTCTGGCACAAGGTGCTCTACGACCTGGGCGAGGTCAGCTCCGAGGAGCCGTTCCGGCGGCTGTTCAACCAGGGCTACATCCAGGCCTACGCCTACACCGACGCCCGCGGCACCTACGTGCCGGCCGAGGAGGTCAGCGAGAAGCCGGACGAGCAAGGCGCCCCGCGCTTCGTGTGGCGCGGCGAGCCCGTGCGTCGCGAGTACGGGAAGATGGGCAAGTCGCTGCGCAACGTCGTGACGCCCGACGAGATGTCCGAGCAGTTCGGCACCGACACCTTCCGGCTCTACGAGATGTCGACCGGGCCGATGGAGGTTTCCCGG
>JACDBJ010000301.1 GCA_013695005.1 Pseudonocardiales bacterium | reverse complement strand
GTGCCACGTCGACCGATCGTAGGCTGCTCTGATGCAGCCCGTGCGGCAGACGAGCAAGGACGGCGGGCCGACTGCCGCTCCCAGCGGGCGGTTGGTGCTGGCCGCGACCCCGCTCGGCGACTCCCGGGACGCCTCGCCGCGGCTGCTCGAAGCGTTGGCCAGCGCGGACGTGGTCGCCGCCGAGGACACCCGCCGGCTGCGCGCGCTCACCTCCACGCTCGGGGTGAGCGTCGGTGGCCGGGTGGTGAGCCACTACGACGCGGTCGAGGCCGACCGGCTGCCTGGCCTGGTGGCGGTGGTGCGTGGCGGCGGGACGGTGCTGCTGGTGACCGACGCCGGCATGCCGCTGGTGTCCGACCCAGGCTACCGGCTCGTGGTCGCGTGCGCGACGGAGGGGCTGGCCGTGACATGCCTGCCAGGCCCGTCGGCGGTGACCACCGCGCTGGCGGTGTCCGGGCTGCCCGCCGACCGGTTCTGCTTCGAGGGATTCGCGCCGCGCAAGGCGGGGGAGCGCACGCGCTGGCTGGCCCGGCTGGCCGACGAGCCGCGGACGGCGGTGTTCTTCGAGTCACCGCACCGGCTGGCGGCCACGTTGGCCGCGGCGGCGAAGGAGCTCGGCGGCACCCGGCGCGCGGCGGTCTGCCGGGAGCTGACCAAGAAGCACGAGGAGGTGCTCCGCGGCGACCTCGCCGAGCTGGCCGCATGGGCCGCGAAGGGCCCGGTCCGCGGAGAGATCACCGTGGTGCTGGCCGGCGCCGAACCCGCCGCCGCGTCGCCGATCGAAGCGGTTGTGCCGCGGGTGCTGGCCCGCACCGAGGCCGGCGAGCGACTCAAGGACGCGGTGGCCGCGGAGGCCACTGCGGCCGGCCTCGCCAAGCGCGAGCTCTACGACGCGGCGTTGGCCGCGAGGTCGCTAGACACACCAACGTCAAGATCCTAAGTTGTGCGCCATGACCGTTCCGCCGTACCCCACGAACCCCGCCGAGCAGCCACGAGCCGCCGGCCCCGCACCCAAGGAGGTCGAGACAGCTTTTCGACTTCTGATGGCCAACGTCGTGATCGGCATCATCGGTTCGATCCTCAGCTTCGCGACGATTCCCAGCCTCGTCGACGAGCGGATCAGGACCAGCGACCTGCCCAACGTCGAGGCCGCCGTCCGCACCGGCATCATCATCGGCGTGGTGATCGGGCTGGTCATCCTCGCCCTCTATATCTTCTTCGCCTTCCAGATGCGGGGCGGCAAGAACTGGGCCCGGATCACGCTGACGGTGCTCGGCGCGCTGAGCGTCGTCTTCACCTTGATCGGTATCGGCACCTACTCCTCGCTGATCGCCACCGGCCTGTTCGGCGTGCTCAGCGTGGTGATCTCGCTGATCCAGCTGGGGCTGGTCATCGCCGCGATCTACTTCATGTTCCGGCCGGCCGCCAACGCCTACTTCACCACCCCGCTCTACCGCTGACCTCGGGACGGAATCGGCCACTGACCGGTCGATTCCGTCCCGATCTTTCTTGACAGCATCCACAGTGGACGGGACAGTCTGCGCCACCATCAGAGGAGGCCAAGGAGGTCGTCATGACCGCGCTGTCGAACCTGAACGACATCAACTACCTCGCGGTGCTTGGTCGCCACCGTTGCCTTCATGATCATCGGCGCACTCTGGTACTCACCGCTGCTGTTCGCCAAGCCGTGGATGGCCGACACCGGGATCACGGCCGAGCGAGCCTCGCAGACCAACAACGCGCCGCTGTACGTCATCACGGCGGTGCTGGCCCTCATCAGCTCGTTGACGCTCGCGCTGTTCCTCGAGGGCGACCCCGGTGCGGGCAACGGCGCGGTGACCGGGCTGGTCGCAGGGATCGGCTTCGCGCTCACCTCGATGGCCACGACCGGGCTGTTCAACTACACCAAGCCACGGCTGACGCTGATCCAGGCGGGCTACTACGTGGTCTCCCTGACCGTGGCCGGCGCGATCATCGGCGCCTTCGGATAGCTGAGCAGCTCCAGAATGGCGGCCGCCTTGTCGACGCACTCCTGCCATTCCTCCTCGGCGTCCGAGTCGATCGTGATGCCGCCGCCCACACCGAGCCACGCCGTCCCGTCCGGCCCGACCTCCACCGTGCGGATCGCGACGGCGAGCTCGAGCCCGGCCAGCGGTGAGGCCATCCCGATCGCGCCGCAATAGACCTCGCGCGGCAGCCGCTCCCACTGCGCCAGCAGCTCCAGCGCCCGCAGCTTCGGCGTGCCGGTGACCGAGGCCGGCGGGAACGTCGCGGCCAGCAGCTCCGCGTCGCCAAGCCCGGCGCGCAGCTCCGCGGTCACCGTGGACACCAGATGCCACACGCCCGGCGCGGGGCAGACCGCCAGCAGCTCGGGCACCCGGACCGAGCCGGTGACGGCAACCCGGCCGAGATCGTTGCGCACCATGTCGGTGATCATGATGTTCTCGGCGCGGTCCTTGGCCGAGCGCTGCAGCTCCTCAGGCGGCGCAGTAAGCGGCCGGGTGCCCTTGATCGGGCGCGAGGTGACCGCCCGCCCGTGGCGCGACAGGAACAGCTCGGGGGAGAAGGAGGCGACAGCACCCCAGCTGCCGCCGAGGAACACGGCGCGCGCCGGTGCCATGGCGGCCACCCCGCCGGCGAAGAGCTCGGCGGGCTCGTGCACCGGCGGCAGCTCGACGCGCACGCAGACGTTGGCCTGGTAGATCTCGCCGTCGGTGATCGCGTCGAGGCAGTACCCCACGGCACGCGAGTGCTGGTCAGCGAGGGGCCAGTGCGCCGGCCCGGTCGGTGGCGGCGCCGGCCGCGCCACCGCGTCGGCGGTGCGGACCAGCTCGGCAAGCTCGGCAGCCAGCGTGGTCGGCAGGTCGCGCCCGGCGTCGAGCAGCGCCTCGAACCACCAGCGCCCGTCGGCGTCCTGGCGCAACACGTGGTCGGCCCAGCCCCAGGCGGCGCGCGGCAGCCGGCGGTTCCACCAGCCGGGGTCGGCCAGCCCGAAGCCGAGGTAGCCGATCCAGCCGCCGCCGACGGTGCCCCGCGGTGCGCCGTCGACCACCTCGGGCTGCCGGGCGGGAGTGGCGAAGGCGGTGTC
>JACDBJ010000307.1 GCA_013695005.1 Pseudonocardiales bacterium | reverse complement strand
GTCCTTCACCGCGTGCTGGGCCTGGGCGACCGCCATGCCGTAGCCGGGCACCACGACGACCTGGTCGGCGTAGGCCATCTGCAGCGCCGCGTCGGCAGCGCTGGTGGAGCGCACCGTCTTGTCGCCGCCCTCCCCGCCCCCGACGGCGACCCCGCCGCCGCCGAAGCCGCCAGCCACGATCGCCGGGATGGAGCGGTTCATCGCCTTGGCCATCAGGTTGGTCAGGATCGAGCCGGACGCTCCGACGATCATGCCGGCGACAATCATCGCGGTGTTGTTGAGCGACAGGCCCGCCGCGGCCGCACTGAGCCCGGTGAGCGCGTTGAGCAGTGAGATCACCACCGGCATGTCCGCGCCGCCGATCGGCAGCACGACCGCCAGCCCCAGCACCGCGCTGAGCACCAGCACCGCGATGATCAGCAGCTCGCTGTCGCCGCCCATGCCGATGGCCACGGCGGCAGCGACCGCACCCGCAAGCAGCACGACGTTGAGCACGATCTGCAACCGGCCAAGTCCGATCGGACGCCCGGGCAGGATCCCCTGCAGCTTCGCGAAGGCGATCAACGAGCCCCAGAAGGACACCGAGCCGGCGATGGCTCCGAACAGCGAGGCCACCGTGATATACACCGCTTCGCCGTCGAACCCGCCGCTGCTGCGGAACTCGACCCAGCTGATCAGCGCGACCGCGCCGCCACCGACGCCGTTGAACAGCGCCACCATCTGGGGCATCGCGGTCATCTTCACCTGGCGTGCGGACGGGACGCCCAGCAGCGTGCCGATCGCGATGCCGAGCGCGATCAGCAGCCAGTTGCTGGTGCCGGGCAGCAACAACGTCGCGATCACCGCGATGCCCATGCCGGCCGCCGCGATCAGGTTGCCGCGCACGGCGGTCCGCGGCCCGGTCAGCCCCATCAGGCCGTAGATGAACAGCGAGAACGCAACCAGGTATAGGACGGCGACCAACGTGCTCATGACTTGTCACCCTCGCCCGCGCCTGCGGCCTTGGCCGGTGCGGCCGCGCCGGGCTTCTTGCCCTTGAACATGCCCAGCATCCGGTCGGTGACCAGGAACCCGCCGACCACGTTGATCGTGCCGAACGCGATCGCGACGACCAGCAGCAGCTTGTCAAAGGCGCCGAGGTGGTCCCCCCCAGTGCCGAGCACCACGATGCCGCCGAGCAGCACGATGCCGTGGATCGCGTTGGTGCCGGACATCAGCGGGGTGTGCAGGGTGTTGGGCACCTTGGAGATCACGGCGAAGCCGACGAACCCGGCCAGCACCAGGATCGCCAGGTTCGCCAGGAACGTGGTCGTCTCGCTGTCCATCAGGCCTGCACCTTCTCGCGGGTGACGCACGACTTGGCGAGCACCTCGTCGTCCCAGTTCGGCGCCAGCTTGCCGTCGTCGTCGAGCATCAGCTCCAGCAGCGCCGAGACGTTGCGGGCATAGAGCTCGCTGGCGTGCTCGGGCATGGTGGCCGGCAGGTTGAACGGCGACGCGATCGTGACGTCGTTCTTGACGACGGTCTCGCCCGGCTCGGTCAGCTCGCAGTTGCCGCCGGCCTCACCGGCGAGGTCGACGATCACGCTGCCCGGCCGCATGCCCTTGACCGCCGTGGCGGTGACCAGCGTCGGCGCCTTGCGCCCGGGAACGAGTGCGGTGGTGATCACCACGTCGAAGCTGCTGATCGCCTCGGTGAGCCGCTGCTGCTGCTCGGCCCGCTCGTCGTCGGTGAGCTGGCGGGCGTAGCCGCCCTCACCGGCGGCGTCGATGCCGAGGTCGAGCCACTGCGCCCCGATCGAGCGGACCTGCTCGGCGACCTCGGGGCGCACGTCATAGCCGGTGGTGCGCGCGCCGAGCCGCTTGGCCGTGGCCAGCGCCTGCAGGCCCGCGACGCCGACACCGAGCACCAGCGCGGTGGCTGGCTTCACGGTGCCGGCCGCGGTGGTGAGCATCGGGAAGAACCGGGTGGACAGCTCGGCGGCCAGCAGGACCGACTTGTAGCCGGCGACGTTGGCCTGCGAGGACAGCGCGTCCATCGACTGCGCCCGGGAGATCCGCGGGATTGCCTCCATGGCGAAGGCCATGACGCCGGCGTCGGCCAGCTTCTCGATGACCTCGGGGTGGGAGAGCGGCGCGAGGAACCCGATCAGTACCTGGCCCTTGCCGAGCCGGGCGATCTCCTCGTCGCTCGGCCGGTCCACCTTGACCACGACATCGGCGTCCCACGGGTCGCCGATCGTCGCGCCTGCGGCCTCGAACAGCTCGTCGGGCATCAGCGCGCCGACACCCGCGCCGGACTCGACGACAACCGGCAGGCCACGCCCGGTGAGCTTCTCGACGACCTTGGGCACCAGCGCGACCCGGCGTTCCCCTGCGACGGACTCCTTGGGAACCCCGATGCGGGGCTGACGATCCGTCCGTGCACCGTCCATGGTCGTGAACCTAGTCAACGGGGCCGCCGCCGGCCGCCGGGCCCGGCACCGTAGCGACCGAGATCACTGGCTCCGATGCAACGAACGGCCCGTTCGGGCAATAGAGCTGCCCGGGAGTTCCGTATCGTGGTCACCAGGCACGTCACTTGGCGGGCAGCTCAGTGAGCACCCATGGGCCGTCCTCGGTGACGGCCACGCTGTGCTCCCAGTGCACCGCGCGCGACCCGTCCGCGGCCACCACCGTCCACCCGTCGGCCAGCTCCGTGGTCCGAGGCGCACCTGCGGTGAGCATCGGCTCGATGGCCAACACCATGCCCGGCCGCAGCCGCGGCCCGCGCCCCGGCGGGCCGAGGTTGGGCAGGAACGGCTCCATGTGCATCGAGCTGCCGATACCGTGCCCGCCGTACTCGGCGACGATGCCGTAGCGGGCGCCGTCGCGCCCCGCGGCCTCGACCGCCGCCTGCTGCACGGCAGCGGAGATGTCGGTCAGCCTGGCGTCGACGCGGACCGCGGCGATCCCGCCCTGCAGCGCGTCACGGCACGCCGCGGACAGCGCCCGGTCCGCATCGGTCACGGAGCCCACCTCGACGGTCACCGCTGCGTCGCCGTGCCAGCCGTCGACGATGGCCCCGCAGTCGATCGAGATCAGGTCGCCGTCGGCGAGCACCTGGGTGGCCGACGGGATGCCGTGCACGATCTGCTCGTTCACCGACGCGCAGATGCTGGCCGGGTAGCCGAGGTAGCCGTAGAAGGACGGGATCGCCCCGGCGTCGCGGATGCACTGCTCGGCCAGCTCGTCGAGATCCGCCGTGCTGACACCGGGCCGGGCCGCGGCGGTCACGGCGGCGAGGGTGCGGGCCACCACGGCACCCGCGGCGCGCATCACGTCCAGCTCGCCGGATGTCTTGACCTCGATCTCGCGGCCCCTCAGCCGGGCCAGGCCGTCGCGCAGCCCGGTCAGTCGTGCGCCGCTGTTCACGGCCTGGTCCACCGCAGCACGTACCGGGTCCCCAGCTGGGTCACAGCCGCGCGCGCAGCACGTCCAGCACCCGGGTGGTGATCTCGTCCACCGGGCCGACGGCGTCGACCCCGAGCAGCCGGTCGCGGTAGTGCTCCAGCAGCGGGGAGGTCTCCTCCCAGTACACCTGCTGGCGGCGTCGGATGACCTCCTCGGTGTCGTCGCCACGGCCGCGCTCCATCAGGCGCTCCACGACGACGTCCTCGGGGACCTGGAACTCCACCACCGCGTCGAGCTGCTCGTTCTCCTCGGCCAGCAGGTCACGCAGCGACTCCGCCTGTGGCACGGTGCGCGGGAAACCGTCAAGGACGAAGCCCTTGGCGACGTCGTCGCGGGCCAGGCGCTCACGCACCATGCCGACGGTCACCGAGTCCGGGACCAGCTCACCTGCGTCCATGTACCGCTTGGCCTCGAGCCCGAGCGGCGTGCAGTCCTCCATGTTGGCGCGAAAAAGCTCACCGGTAGAGATATGGGGAACGTCCAGGCGTTGGGCAAGCAGCCGCGCCTGTGTGCCCTTGCCCGCGCCTGGCGGACCTACGAGTACGACTCGCACGTTGCACTGACCTCCCCACCCTCCTAGCGCAAGAACCCTTCGTAATTGCGCTGCATGAGCTGGCTCTCGATCTGCTTGACCGTGTCCAGCCCAACGCCCACCATGATCAGCACCGCGGTGCCGCCGAATGGGAAGTTCTGGTTGTTCCCACTGCCGGTGATGGACAGGAAGAAGTTCGGGAGCACCGCAACGGTGCCCAGGTAGAGCGAGCCGGGCAGAGTGATCCGGGACAGCACGAACTGCAGGTACTCCGCGGTCGGGCGGCCCGGACGTATGCCCGGGATGAAGCCGCCGAACTTCTTCATCTCGTCTGCTCGCTCGTCGGGGTTGAACGTGATCCCGACGTAGAAGTAGGTGAAGAAGACGATCAGGGCGAAGTACATCGCGATGTGGACCGGGCTGGACTGGTTCGCCAGGTAGGTGTCCACGAACTGTCGGAACCAGCCGTCGCTGCCGGAGAGCCGGGAGATGAGATCCGGTAGGTAGAGCAGCGACGAGCCGAAGATCACCGGAATGACACCGGCTTGGTTCACCTTCAACGGCAGGTACGTCGATGTACCGCCGTACATCCGGCGCCCGACCATCCGCTTGGCGTACTGCACCGGGATGCGGCGCTGGCCCTGCTCGACGAACACGACGCTCGCGATGATCGCGAGGCCGAACACCAGGACACCGATGAAGACCAGCGGGCCTTCCTTGTCCAGGATGAGCTTGCCCTCGGCCGGGATGCGCGACGCGATCGAGCAGAAGATCAGCAGCGACATGCCGTTGCCGATCCCACGTTCGGTGATCAGCTCGCCGAGCCACATGATCACCGCTGTGCCGGCCGTCATGACGACGACGATGATGGACAGCGAGAACACGCCGGAGTCCGGGAGCACCGGCACCGAGCAGTTACCGAAGAGCTGACCGCGGTCGGCGAGCGCGACGATCCCAGTGGACTGGAGGATCGCCAGCGCGATGGTCAGGTACCGGGTGTACTGCGTGAGCTTGTTCTGCCCGGACTGGCCTTCCTTCTTCAACTGTTCGAAACGCGGGATGACCACGGTCAGCAGCTGCACGATGATGCTGGCCGTGATGTAGGGCATGATGCCCAGCGCGAAGATCGAGAGCTGCAGAAGCGCGCCGCCGCTGAACAGGTTGATCAGGGCGTAGATGCTCTGGTTGGTCCCACCTTCGACCTCGGTGATGCACTGCTTGACGTTCGGGTACGACACCCCTGGCGAGGGGATCGTGGCGCCTAGTCGATAGACGGCGACGACGCCCAGCGTGAACAGGATCTTCTTGCGAAGGTCCGGGGTCGCGAGAGCCGACCTGAACGCGCTGAGCACTCGCTGATCCCTCCTGACATGGCACCGGAGCCAACCCGGCGCATCCGCGACTGTAACAAGGCCGCTGGCGACGGGCCTTACAGCTCGGTAACCGTGCCCCCGGCTGCGGTGATCTTCTCCCGCGCGGTGGCGGAGAACCGGTGCGCGGCGACCGTCAGCACGACGCCCGCCAGCTCACCGTCGCCCAGCACCTTGACCGGGCCCTTCGGGCGCACCGCGCCCGCAGCCACCAGCTCCGCCGGCCCGATCGAGCCGCCGTCGGGGAACAGTCGTGCCAGGCCGCCGACGTTGACCACCTGGTACTCGACGCGGAACCGGTTGCGGAACCCCTTGAGCTTGGGCAGCCGCATGTGCAACGGCATCTGCCCGCCCTCGAAGCGGGCCGGGACGTTCTTGCGGGCCTTGGTGCCCTTGGTGCCCCGGCCGGCCGTCTTGCCGCCCTTGCCACCCTCGCCGCGGCCGACACGCCGCTTGGTGGTCTTGCTGCCCGGCGCAGGCCGCAGGTGATGGATCTTGATGGTCATCAGGACTCGACCTCCTCCACCGTGACGAGGTGACGCACGGTGGCAATCATGCCGCGCAGCTGCGGGCTGTCCTCCCGCACGACGGACTGCCGGATCTTGCGCAGCCCCAGCGTGCGCAACGTGTCGCGCTGGTTCTGCTTGCTGCCGATGGTGCTCTTGATCTGGGTGACCTTGAGCATTGTCTGAGCCGCCACTGCGCTCACGCCCCGCCTCTGGCCGCGGCTGCCGCGGCCAGAGCGCGCAGCATCGCGGGTGGCGCGACGTCCTCGAGCGGCAGGCCACGGCGGGCCGCGACCTCCTCGGGGCGCTGCAGCTGCTTCAACGCGTCCACCGTCGCGTGCACGATGTTGATGGCGTTGGAGCTGCCGAGCGACTTGGACAGCACGTCGTGGATGCCGGCGCACTCCAGCACCGCGCGCACCGGTCCGCCGGCGATGACGCCGGTACCGGGGCTGGCCGGGCGCAGCAGCACCACTCCGGCCGCCGCCTCGCCCTGCACCCGGTGCACGATCGTGCCCCCGATGCGCGGGACCTTGAAGAAGTTCTTCTTGGCCTCCTCGACGCCCTTGGCGATCGCCGCAGGCACCTCCTTGGCCTTGCCGTAGCCGACGCCCACCATGCCGTCGCCGTCGCCGACGATCATCAGAGCGGTGAAGCTGAACCGCCGGCCACCCTTGACGACCTTGGCCACCCGGTTGATGGTGACCAGCCGCTCGATGAACTGGGTCTTGTCCTGGGCGCCGCCACGGCCGCCGCCGTCGCGACGATCCCTGCCGCCACCGCGCTCGCCACCAGGGCCACCAGGGCCGCCGGGTCCGCCGCTGGGACCACCAGGGCCGCCGGGGCCGCTGCCGTCGCGCCGCGCACGTCCGGGCATCAGGCCGTTCCTCCGTTTACGATCATTGTTCTACTCACCTCAGAATTCCAGTCCACCGGCACGGGCCGCGTCGGCAAGCGCCGCGATCCGCCCGTGGTAGCCATATCCGCCGCGGTCGAACACCACGGCCGTCACGCCTGCGTCCTTCGCGCGCGCGGCCAGCAGCTCACCGACGCGGGTCGCCTTGGCCTTCTTGTCGCCCTCCAGCGTGCGCACGTCGGCCTCCATCGAGGAGGCCGAGGCCAGCGTGTGGCCGGCGATGTCGTCCACCAGCTGCGCGACCAGGTGCCGCGCGCTGCGGTTGACGACCAGCCGTGGCCGCTGCTGGGTGCCGCTGACCTTATTGCGGATGCGGGCGTGCCGGCGAGCCCGCGCCACCCGCCTGCGGCCGGCGACGGTCGAGCCCGTCCGCCGCTTGGTGGTTGCCGGTGTCTCCGCCATCACTTACCCGCCTTTCCGACCTTGCGCCGGACGACCTCGCCCGCGTAGCGCACGCCCTTGCCCTTGTACGGGTCGGGCTTGCGCAGCTTGCGGATGTTCGCGGCGATCTCGCCGACCAGCTGCTTGTCGATGCCCTGCACCGCGAACCGGGTCGGGTTCTCCACGGTGAACGTGATCCCCTCCGGCGCCGTGACCGCCACCGGGTGGCTGTAGCCCAGCGCGAACTCCAGCGTCGAGCCGTTGAGCGCGACGCGGTAGCCGACCCCGTGGATCTCCATCTTCTTCTCGTAGCCCTCGGTCACCCCGACGACCAGGTTGTTGATCAGCGTGCGGGACAGCCCGTGCATGGCACGGCTGCGCCGCTCGTCATCGGGCCGGCGCACGGCGAGCGTGCCGTCGTCGGCCTTCTCCACAATGATCGGCTCGATCACGGTGTGCGAGAGCGTGCCCTTCGGGCCCTTCACCGTGACGGTCTGGCCCTCGATGGCGACATCGACGCCCGTCGGCACCGCGACCGGCATCCTCCCGATTCGTGACATCAGCGACGCCCCCTCACCAGACGTAGGCGAGGACTTCCCCGCCTACCTTCTGCTTGGCGGCCTGCCGGTCTGTCAGCAGGCCCGAGGACGTGGAGATGATCGCCACGCCGAGGCCGCCCAGCACCTTGGGAATGCCGGTGGACTTCGCGTAGACCCGCAGGCCTGGCTTGGACACCCGGCGCAGGCCGGCGATGCTGCGCTCGCGGTTGCGGCCGTACTTGAGCTCGATCACCAGCGCGCGGCCCACATCGGCCTCTTCGGTGTCGAAGGAGGAGATGTAGCCCTCGCGCCTGAGGATCTCGGCGATCGCGACCTTGAGCTTGGAGTGCGGCATCCGGACCTCGTCGTGGTAGGCCTGGTTCGCATTGCGCAGACGGGTGAGCATGTCTGCGATCGGGTCTGTCATCGTCATCGGACGAGGTCTCTTTTCCCACCACGGTTCCCCACGAGCGTGGGGCCTGCGATGAAGTTCGTTACCAGCTTGACTTGCTCACACCGGGCAGCTCGCCCCGGTGTGCCATCTCGCGCACGCAGATCCGGCACAGGCCGAACTTGCGCAGCACCGCACGTGGCCGTCCACACCGCTGGCAGCGGTTGTAGGCCCGTACCTTGAACTTCGGCTTGCGCGCCGCCTTGATGACCAGCGCTTTCTTCGCCATGTCTCAGCTCTCCCTGAACGGAAAACCGAGCTGCTTGAGCAACGCCCGGCCTTCGTCGTCTGTCGGTGCGGTGGTCACCACGGTGATGTCCATGCCCCGCGGGCGGTCGATCGAGTCCGGGTCGATCTCGTGGAACATCGACTGCTCGTTGAGCCCGAACGTGTAGTTGCCGTTGCCGTCGAACTGCGACGGCGCCAGCCCGCGGAAGTCGCGGATACGGGGCAGCGCGATGGTCAGCAACCGGTCGAGGAACTCCCACATCCGGTCGTTGCGCAAGGTCACCTTCGCGCCGATCGCCATGCCCTCGCGCAGCTTGAACTGCGCGATCGACTTGGTCGCCCGGCGGACCTGCGGCTTCTGCCCGGTGATGGTGGCCAGGTCGCGCAGCGCGCCGTCGATCAGCTTGGCGTCGCGGGCGGCCTCGCCGACCCCCATGTTCACCGCGACCTTGACCACGGTCGGGATCTGCATCGGGTTGGCGTAGGAGAACTGCTCGCGCAGCGCGTCGCGGATCTCCTCGCGGTAGCGCGCCTTGAGCCGCGGCGTGACCTTCTCGGCCGCCTTGTCGGTGGTAGGGGCGGCCATCAGAGTTCCTTCCCCGAACGGCGCGAGATGCGCACCCGCTTGCCGTCCTCGGTCTGCTTCTTGCCCACCCGGGTCGGCTTGCCCTCGGAGTCGATCACCATGACGTTCGAGATGTGGATCGCGGCCTCTTGGGTCACGATCCCGCCCGTCTGGGCGCCTCGCTGGGTCTGGGAGATCCGGGTGTGCTTCTTGATCCGGTTCACGCCCTCGACCAAGACCCGGTTGCGCTCCGGGTAGGCCTTGATGACCTTGCCCTTGGCGCCCTTGTCCTTGCCGGCGATCACCAGCACGGTGTCACCCTTCTTGATTTTCATCTTCGTCGTCATCACAGCACCTCCGGCGCCAGGGAGATGATCTTCATGAACCTCTTGTCGCGCAGCTCGCGGCCGACCGGGCCGAAGATGCGGGTTCCGCGAGGCTCGCCGTCATCCTTGATCAGCACGGCGGCGTTCTCGTCGAAACGGATGTAGGAGCCGTCGGGGCGGCGCTTCTCCTTGGCGGTGCGCACCACCACGGCCCTCACCACGTCGCCGCGCTTGACGCCGGCGGCTGGGATGGCCTCCTTCACCGTCGCGACGATGATGTCGCCGATACGTGCATAGCGACGGCCCGAGCCGCCGAGCACCCGGATGCACAAGATCTCCTTGGCACCGGTGTTGTCGGCGACCCGCAGTCGCGACTCCTGCTGGATCACTTGAGCTCCTACTTGGCCTTCTCGAGAATTTCCACTAGGCGCCAGCGCTTCGTCGCCGACGTCGGGCGGGTCTCCATCAACCGAACGCGGTCGCCGACGCCTGCGGTGTTCTGCTCGTCGTGCGCCTTGACCTTGCTGGTCCGCCGGATGACCTTGCCGTAGAGGGGGTGCTTCACCCGGTCCTCGAGCGAGACCACGATCGTCTTGTCCATCTTGTCCGACACCACAAGGCCTTCGCGGACCTTGCGCTCGCCGCGGGGCTTGGTGATTTGCTGGTCGCTCATGCGGCGCCCTCATCCTCGTCGTCGTCATCCGGGGCGACCGACAGGCCCAGCTCACGCTCGCGCATCACGGTGTAGATCCGCGCGATGTCGTGGCGAACCGTGGACAGTCGCCGGTTGTTGTCCAGCTGACCGGTGGCCATCTGGAACCGGAGGTTGAACAGCTCCTCCTTGGACTCCCTCAGCCGCAGCACCAGCTCCTCGTCGGTGAGCTCGCGGAGCTCCGACGCGGTCGTCCCGATTCCCGTCGCCATCAGAACTCACCCATTTCGCGGGTCACGATGCGGCACTTCATGGGCAGCTTGTGCACCGCGCGGCGCAGCGCCTCGCGGGCCACCGCCTCGTTCGGGTAGCTCATCTCGAACATCACCCGACCTGGCTTGACGTTGGCCACCCAGAACTCGGGCGAGCCCTTGCCCGATCCCATCCGGGTCTCCGCCGGCTTCTTGGTCAGCGGCCGGTCCGGGAAGATCGTGATCCAGACCTTGCCGCCACGACGAATGTGCCTGGTGATCGCGATACGGGCGGCCTCGATCTGCCGGTTGGTGACGTAGGCCGGCTCCAGCGCCTGGATGCCGAGGTCGCCGAAGGTCACCCTGGTGCCGCCCTTGGCGGTGCCACGACGGCTGGGGTGGTGCTGCTTGCGGTGCTTGACCTTGCGTGGGACCAGCATCCTCAGCCCTCCCCGGTCGTCTCGTCCGCCGCCGCAGGGGCCGGCGGAGTGGTTTCCGGCGCAGCTTCAGCAGCAGGCGGAGCGATTTCCGGCGCGGCCTCGACGGCCGGCGGAGCGGTCTCGGGTGCTGGCTGCTCCGGTGCCTCGGCGACCGCGACCGCTGACGCCGCAGGACCAGCGGAAGCCTGCTCGGCGGCGGCGCGACCGGCCTCGGTGCCCGATGCTGTGGTGCCGGAGGCGCCGGAACGGCGGCGGGCCGGACGCTCACGGCGCGGAGCCCGAGCCTCGGCCGCCGCGGCGGCGTCACGCTCGTGCTTGCCGCCGACGACGTCGCCCTTGTAGATCCAGACCTTCACGCCGATCCGGCCGAAGGTGGTGCGAGCCTCGAACAGGCCATAGTCGATGTCCGCGCGCAGCGTGTGCAGCGGGACCCGACCCTCGCGGTAGAACTCCGAGCGCGACATCTCCGCGCCACCGAGGCGACCTGAGCACTGCACGCGGATGCCCTTGACGCCTGGCGAGCGCATCGCCGACTGGATCGCCTTGCGCATGGCACGGCGGAACGCCACCCGGTTGGACAGCTGCTCGGCGACGCCCTGAGCCACGAGCTGGGCGTCGGCTTCGGCGCCCTTGACCTCGAGGATGTTGAGCTGCACCTGCTTGGCGGTCAGCTTCTCCAGCTGGCCGCGGATGCGGTCGGCCTCGGCGCCACGGCGGCCGATGACGATGCCCGGCCGGGCGGTGTGGATGTCCACCCGAACCCGGTCGCGGGTGCGCTCGATCTCGACCTTGGAGATGCCGGCCCGCTCCATGCCCTTGGAGAGCATGCGGCGGATCTCGACGTCCTCCTTGACGTACTCCGCGTACTGCTTGTCGGCGTACCACCGCGACTTCCAGTCGGTGGTGATACCCAGCCGGAAGCCGTGCGGGTTGATCTTCTGACCCATCAGCGGGCCCTTCCCTTCGCCCCTGTTCGGCGTGCCCGCTGTCTTTCGGCGGGTCGTGATTCCACCTCGACGGTGATGTGACTTGTGCGCTTGCGGATGCGGAACGCACGCCCTTGGGCGCGCGGCCGGATGCGGGGCAACGTCTTGCCCTCGTCCGCGACGATGTGGCTGATCCAGAGCGTGTCCGGGTCCAGATCGAAGTTGTGCTCAGCGTTCGCGATCGCACTGGCCAGGACCTTGTAGACGGGCTCCGCCGCCGCGTGTGGCGAGAACTTGAGGATCGTCAAGGCTTCGTGGGCAGGTTTCCCCCGAACAACATCGATCACACGCCGGACCTTCCGCGCACTCATGCTAATGAATCGCGCGCGCGCCATTGCCCGAGTCGCTTCCGCGGCCGGTTCCATACGAACTCTCTTCTCCGTCATCGTGGCGAACCGTGCGTTCTGGTCGGGCCGCTGCTGTCTGCGTAGCAGTGCTCGCAGGCCAGCTGACACTTGCCAGTGATCTCCAGCCAGAGGAACCGCAGCTGGGTGCGGGCCTCGGTCTCGTTGTTGGTCGTGGTCTCAACGGTCATGGTCTTCGCACCTCCTCTGTGCTCCTTCAGGATGGTTGGCACTGCGTGCCACGTCTGGCGTTTTGGGCCAGCTCAGCCGCTCACCTGCGGCGCGCCTTACGGTCGTCCTTGATGTGGCCGCGGAAGGTCCGGGTCGGGGCGAACTCGCCCAACTTGTGTCCGACCATCGACTCGGTCACGAACACCGGCACATGCTTGCGGCCGTCGTGCACCGCAATGGTGTGCCCGAGCATGTCCGGGATGATCGTCGACCGGCGCGACCAGGTCTTGATCACGCTCTTCTTGCCCGACTCGTTCAACGTGTCCACCTTCTTGAGCAGGTGATCGTCGACGAACGGGCCCTTCTTCAGGCTACGTGGCATTAGCTTCTCTCATCCCCTGCGCTCAGCGCTTCTTGCGCCGGCGTCGGACGATCATCTTGTCGCTGGGCTGGCCCTTGCGGCGGGTGCGGCCCTCTGGCTTGCCGGCCGGGTTGACCGGGTGACGGCCACCGGAGGTCTTGCCCTCGCCACCACCGTGCGGGTGGTCGACCGGGTTCATGGCCACACCACGGACGGTCGGGCGCTTGCCCTTCCACCGCATCCGGCCGGCCTTACCCCAGTTGATGTTGCCCTGCTCGGCGTTGCCGACCTCGCCGACGGTCGCCCGGCAGCGCACGTCGACGTTGCGGATCTCCCCGGACGGCATCCGCAGCTGGGCGTACGGACCGTCCTTGGCCACCAGCTGCACGCTCGCCCCGGCCGAGCGGGCGATCTTGGCACCGCCACCAGGTCGGAGCTCGATGGCGTGCACCACGGTGCCCGTCGGGATGTTGCGCAGCGGCAGGTTGTTGCCGGGCTTGATGTCGGCCTTCGGGCCGTTCTCCACCGTGTCGCCCTGGCGCAGCTTCTCCGGCGCGATGATGTAGCGCTTCTCGCCGTCGAGGTAGTGCAGCAGCGCGATGCGGGCGGTGCGGTTGGGGTCGTACTCGATGTGCGCGACCTTGGCCGGCACCCCGTCCTTGTCCGCCCGCCGAAAGTCGATCAGCCGGTACGCCCGCTTGTGGCCACCACCCTTGTGCCGGGTGGTGATGCGGCCGTGCACGTTGCGACCGCCGCGACCGTGCAGCGGCCGGACCAATGACTTCTCCGGCTCGGAGCGGGTCAGCTCAGCGAAGTCGGCGACGCTGGAGCCGCGCCGGCCGGGTGTGGTCGGCTTGTACTTGCGGATACCCATGTTTGCTCGCCTCCTCAGCTCGCCGGTCCGCCGAACACGTCGATCGTCTTGCTCTCCAGGGAGAGCGTGACGATCGCGCGCCTGGTGTTCTTGCGCTTGCCATAACCGGTCCGGCTGCGCTTGCGCTTGCCGGGACGGTTGAGTGTGTTGACGCTGACGACCTTGACCCCGAACACCTTCTCGACGGCGATCTTGATCTGGGTCTTGTTCGCGTCCGGGTGCACCAGGAAGGTGTACTGGCGCTCCTCGAGCAGGCCGTAGCTCTTCTCCGAGACTACCGGCGAGATCAGCACGTCACGCGGATCGGGGATCACTGCTTCTTCTCCTTCGCCGCTGAACGCTGCGACGGCGGCAGCTGGAAGCCGGCGGCCTTCGCGTCCTTCTCGGTGGCGAACCAGACCTCGGCGACCGTCCGCTTGTAGGCGGACGTGCCGGGCAGGTGATACAGCATCGAGGACGCGTTGCCCTTGATCGGGAAGCCCTCGGGCTCGCCACCGTCGGGCAGCGGCTCGTGGCTACCTGCGCCGTGCGGGCCTTCGGCCGGGGCCTTGGCAACCCGAGCCTTGGCCGGCGCCTTCGCGGCCGCCTTGGACTCTGCCGCCTTCGGCTCTGCCGCCTTCGGCTCTGCCTTGGGCTCGGCCGTGGCGGCGGCTGCCTTGGAAGCGGCCTTGGTGGTGCTCTTCGCGGCGGCCTTCGGCTCGGCGGCGGCCTCGACCGCTTCCACCTTGACCGCCTTGGCAGCAGCGGGCTTGGCGGCTCGCGGTGCGGCTTTCTTGGCCGCCGGTTTGGTCGGGGCGTCGGTGTCAGTGGCGTCGCTGCCGAGCCGCCCACGCGTCGCCATCGCGAGGAAGGCGTTCAGCGCCTCGGTGGTGAACACCACGTCCTCGCTGACCAGGACGTCATAGGTGTTGAGCTGGTCGGGCGCGATGACGTGCACGTTGGGCAGGTTGCGCAGGCTCAGCCAGGCGACCTGGTCCTCGCGGCTGATCACCACGAGCACCCTCGGCCGATCGGTCAGCGCTGCGACGACCGTGCGGGCCGACTTCGTGGACGGCGTCTGGTCATCGACCACTCCGGAGATGACGTGTACCCGGCCGGAGCGGGCCCGGTCCGAGAGCGCGCTGCGTAGTGCGGCCGCCTTCATCTTCTTCGGCGTCTTCTGGCTGTAGTCGCGGGGATGCGGGCCGTGCGCGATACCGCCGCCGGCGAACTGCGGCGAGCGGATCGAGCCCTGACGTGCCCGGCCGGTGCCCTTCTGCCGGTAGGGCTTACGGCCACCGCCGCGGACGTCGCCGCGAGTCTTGGTGGAGTGCGTGCCCTGCCGTGCGGCGGCCAGCTGGCCGATCACGACCTGGTGCATCAGCGGCATGTTGGCCGCGACGTCGAACACCTCGGCGGGGAGCTCGACGCTGCCGTCGGTGCCACCGCCAGGCGTGCGGACCTTGATCTTCGTGCTCATGCCGGCACACCGCCCTTCGCCGCCGTCTTGACCAGGACGAGGCCACCCTTGCGGCCCGGTACCGCGCCCTTGATCAGCAGCAGTCCCGCCTCGGCATCGACCCGGTGCACCGTCAGGCTCTGCACGGTCACCCGCTCGTTGCCCATCCGGCCGGGCATCTTGATGCCCTTGAACACCCGGCCGGGGGTAGCGCAGGCACCGATCGAGCCGGGCGAGCGGTGCTTGCGCTGAGTGCCGTGGCTGGCGGATAGGCCCTTGAACCCGTGCCGCTTCATCACGCCCGCGGTGCCCTTGCCCTTGCTCGTACCGACCACGTCGACCAACGCGCCGCTGGCGAACAGCTCCGCTGTGATCTCCTGGCCGACCTCGTACTCGCCGGCGTCGGCGGTGCGCAGCTCCACGAGGTGGCGCCGCGGGGTGATCCCGGCCTTGGTGAAGTGGCCGGTCTTGGGCTTGTTCACCTTGCGCGGGTCGATAGCCCCGTAGGCGATCTGCACCGCGGAGTAGCCGTCGTTCTCCGGCGTGCGGATCTGCGTGACCACGCACGGGCCGGCCGCCACGACGGTCACCGGCACGATCCGGTTGTTCTCGTCGAAGACCTGGGTCATCCCGAGCTTGGTGCCCAGGATGCCCTTGATCTGCTTCTCGGTATCAACAGACATGCTTGCCGGCCTCACTGGATGTTGACGTCGACGCTGGCCGGTAGGTCGATGCGCATCAGCGCGTCCACCGTCTTCGGCGTCGGGTCGAGGATGTCGATGAGCCGCTTATGGGTGCGCATCTCGAAATGCTCGCGCGAGTCCTTATACTTGTGCGGCGAGCGGATGACGCAGTACACGTTCTTCTCGGTCGGCAGCGGCACCGGCCCGACCACCCGTGCACCGGTGCGCGTGACGGTCTCGACGATCTTGCGCGCGGACGCGTCGATCGCCTCGTGGTCGTAGGCCTTGAGCCTGATGCGGATCTTCTGTCCCGCCATGTCGTCCTCTTCTTCTAGCCCTGCTGTAACCGCTGCGTCCTGGTAATGCCGCCCTGCCGACGAGCGTGCTCGTCGACGGCGCCGAGCCGTCTGTCCCGGCGTTGTCGTTGTCGTCGGTCAAGGTCGGTCCGGTCCACGAGGTCGGGCGTGTCGCTAGCCCGTCGCAGACCGGTCCCCGGAGCGCATCCGTCCGGAGGGGCTGCCAGACCTAGAGCGCCCGGCCGAAGAGGCCGGTCACACCAGGCCGCTCGTGCCGGGGGGCGACCGGCTTCGCAGCCAATCGCCCCTCGGCGAGCAACCAGTCAAGTTTGCCACACCGGGGTGCGGCATCCCAAACCGGGGGTCTTACTTATTGATCTTGGTTACCCGGCCGGCGCCGACGGTGCGGCCACCCTCCCGAATCGCGAAGCGGAGACCTTCCTCCATCGCGATCGGCTGGATAAGTGCGACCGACATCTCGGTGTTGTCGCCGGGCATGACCATCTCGGTGCCGCCGGGCAGTGTCACCACGCCGGTCACGTCGGTGGTCCGGAAGTAGAACTGCGGCCGGTAGTTGTTGAAGAACGGCGTGTGCCGGCCACCCTCGTCCTTGGACAGGATGTAGACGTTCGCCTCGAACTCGGTGTGTGGAGTGACCGAGCTCGGCTTCACGACGACCATGCCGCGCTCGACATCCTCGCGCTTGGTGCCACGAAGCAGCAGGCCCACGTTGTCGCCAGCGCGGCCCTCGTCGAGCAGCTTGCGGAACATCTCGACGCCGGTGATGGTCGTCGAGAACGACTTCTCCCGGATGCCGACGATCTCCATCGTCTCGTTGACCTTGACGATGCCGCGCTCGACCCGGCCGGTCACGACCGTGCCGCGACCGGTGATGGTGAACACGTCCTCCACCGGCATCAGGAACGGCTTGTCGATCTCGCGCACGGGCTCCGGGACGTTGTCGTCCACGGCGTCCATGAGCTCGAGCACCTTGGCGCCCCACTCGGCGTCGCCCTCTAGCGCCTTGAGCGCCGAGACACGCACGATCGGCAGGTCGTCGCCGGGGAACTCCTGGCTGCTGAGCAGCTCACGAACCTCCAGCTCGACCAGCTCCATGATCTCCTCGTCGTCGACCATGTCAGCCTTGTTCAGAGCGACGACGATGTAGGGCACGCCGACCTGGCGCGCGAGCAACACGTGCTCGCGCGTCTGCGGCATCGGACCGTCGGTCGCCGCGACCACCAGGATCGCCCCGTCCATCTGGGCTGCGCCGGTGATCATGTTCTTGATGTAGTCGGCGTGACCGGGGCAGTCCACGTGCGCGTAGTGCCGCTTCTCGGTCTGGTACTCGACGTGCGCGATCGAGATGGTGATACCGCGTGCCTTCTCCTCGGGCGCCTTGTCGATCTGGTCGAACGCCGATGCCTCGTTGAGGTCGGGGTACTTGTCGTGCAGAACCTTGGTGATGGCCGCCGTCAGCGTGGTCTTGCCATGGTCAATGTGACCAATAGTGCCGATGTTGACGTGCGGCTTGGTCCGCTGGAACTTCGCCTTCGCCACTGGTGGATCCTCCTGGACTTGTTTCCTGTCATGTCCGCCGTGCTGACGGCAGGTCTGGTTGTTGTCAGGTTCGGCTCGGCGACGCTACTCGCACACGAAATGTGCCTGTCACCTGGCCGTCCTTGCTCTCGGTCATTCGCCCGTCGCCTTCGCGATATCCGACTTCTCGACTCCGGGCTCGCTACGCTCGATGCTCACTCGCCCGTCGCCTTCGCGATGATCTCCTTGGCGACGTTCGTCGGGACCTCGGCGTAGCGGTCGAACTGCATGCTGTAGCTCGCCCGACCCTGGGTCCGGGAGCGCAGGTCGCCGACGTAGCCGAACATCTCCGACAACGGCACCAGCGCCTGGACGATGCGCGAGCCACTGCGCTCGCTCATCGCCTGGATCTGACCCCGTCGGGAGTTCAGGTCGCCGATCACCTCGCCCATGTACTCCTCGGGCGTGGTGACCTCGACGGCCATCATCGGCTCGAGCAGGACCGGGTCGGCCTTGCGCGCGGCCTCCTTGAGCGCCATCGACCCCGCCACCCGGAAGGCCATCTCCGAAGAGTCGACCTCGTGGTAGGAGCCGTCGACGAGCGTCAGCTTCAGCCCGACAAGTGGGTAACCGGCCAGCACGCCGTACTGCATGGCGTCCTGGGCGCCGGCGTCGACCGACGGGATGTACTCCCGCGGGATCCGGCCACCGGTGACCTTGTTGTCGAACTCGTAGAGCGCACCGTCGGTGGACTGCAGCGGCTCGAGGTTGATGACAACCTTGGCGAACTGGCCGGAACCGCCGGTCTGCTTCTTGTGCACGTGGGTGTGCTTGAGCACCGGGCGACGGATCGTCTCGCGGTAGGCAACCTCGGGCTTGCCGATGTTGGCCTCGACCTTGAAGTCGCTGCGCATGCGGTTGACCAGCACCTCGAGGTGCAGCTCACCCATGCCGGCGATGATCGTCTGACCGGTCTCGTCGTCCAGCTTGACCTGGAACGTCGGGTCCTCTTCGGCCAGCTTCTGGATCGCCGTGCTCAGCTTCTCCTGGTCGGCCTTGGTCTTCGGCTCGACCGCAACCTGGATCACCGGGTCCGGGAAGGTCATCGACTCCAGGACGATCGGCGCCTGCGGGTCGCTCAGCGTCTCGCCCGTCGTCGTGTCCTTCAGACCGATCACCGCGTAGATGTGGCCGGCGAGGGCCTCGTCGACCGGGTTCTCCTTGTTGGCGTGCATCTGGAAGAGCTTCCCGATGCGCTCCTTGCGCTCCTTGGTCGAGTTCATCACCGCGGAGCCTGCGGCGACCCGGCCCGAGTACACCCGGACGTAGGTCAGCTTGCCGAAGAACGGGTGCGCGGCGATCTTGAACGCGAGCGCGGCGAACGGCTCGTCGGTCGACGGCCTGCGGAAGGCCGGCGTCTCGCCGTCGGGCAGCGTGCCCTCGACCGGCGGGACGTCCAGCGGCGACGGCAGGTAGTCGATCACGGCGTCGAGCATGGGCTGCACGCCCTTGTTCTTGTACGCCGAGCCGCACAGCACCGGGTAGGCGCTGCGGTCGTTCACGATCTTGCGGATGCCGCGCTTGATCTGCTCGACAGTGAGCTCCTCGCCGCCGAGGTAGGCCTCCATCAGAGCGTCGTCGGTCTCGGCGACGGCCTCGAGCAGCTTCTCCCGGTACTCGGCTGCCTGCTCGGCAAGCTCCGCCGGGATCTCCTCGATGGTGTAGTCCTCGCCGATCGCGACCTCGCCGCGCCAGGTGAGTGCGCGCATGTTGACGAGGTCGACGACCCCGATGAACTCGCTCTCCGAGCCGATCGGCAGCTGCAGCGGCAGCGGCAGCGCGCCGAGGCGCTCCTGGATGGTCCGCACGGTGAAGAAGAAGTCCGCACCGAGCTTGTCCATCTTGTTGACGAAACAAATGCGCGGGACGTCGTACTTGGTGGCCTGCCGCCAGACCTGCTCGGACTGCGGCTCCACACCCTCCTTGCCGTCGAAGACGGCAACCGCGCCGTCGAGCACGCGCAGGGACCGCTCCACCTCCACGGTGAAGTCGACGTGGCCCGGCGTGTCGATGATGTTGATCTGGTGGTCTTTCCAGAAGCAGGTGATGGCGGCCGAGGTGATCGTGATGCCGCGCTTCTGCTCCTCCTCCATCCAGTCCATCGTCGCCGCGCCGTCGTGCACCTCGCCGATCTTGTAGTTGATCCCGGTGTAGTACAGGATCCGCTCGGTCGTGGTGGTCTTGCCCGCGTCGATATGCGCCATGATCCCGATGTTGCGGACCTTGGCGAGGTCTGTCAGCACGTCGCGTGCCACAGTCGTACTCCGCTTCTTGGGTGGGGCGGTCTTCGGTCAGCTGGTGGAGCGGGATGTAGGGCCCGTCACCACCGGTAGTGGGCGAAGGCCTTGTTGGACTCCGCCATCTTGTGGGTGTCCTCGCGCCGCTTGACGCTGGCACCCAGTCCGTTGCTCGCGTCGAGCAGCTCGTTCATGAGCCGTTCGACCATGGTCTTCTCGCGGCGCTGCTTGGCGAAGGACACCAGCCAACGCAGCCCCAGCGTGGTAGAGCGGCCGGGCTTGACCTCGATCGGAACCTGGTAGGTCGCGCCGCCGACCCGGCGGCTCTTGACCTCGATGGCGGGCTTGACGTTGTCCAAAGCCCGCTTGAGCGTCACCACAGGGTCGGTGCCGGTCTTGTCCCGGCACCCTTCCATCGCACCATAAACAATGCGTTCGGCCAGCGACTTCTTCCCGGCCTGCAGCACCTTGTTCACCAGCTGGGTGACCAGCGGGGAGCTGTAGACGGGATCGGAGACCAACGGCCGCTTGGGGGCCGGACCTTTGCGTGGCATCAGCCCTTCTCCTTCTTCGCGCCGTAGCGGCTGCGCGCCTGCTTACGGCCCTTCACGCCTTGGGTGTCCAGTGATCCGCGCACGATCTTGTAGCGCACGCCGGGGAGGTCCTTCACGCGGCCACCGCGCACGAGCACGATGGAGTGCTCCTGCAGGTTGTGGCCCTCGCCGGGGATGTACGCGGTCACCTCGACCGCGCTGGTCAGCCGGACCCGAGCCACCTTGCGCAACGCCGAGTTCGGCTTCTTCGGCGTGGTTGTATAGACGCGCGTGCAGACCCCGCGGCGCTGGGGGCTTCCCTTGAGCGCTGCGGTCTTGGTCTTGGTGACCTTGTCCGTACGGCCCTTGCGGACCAGCTGCTGGATCGTGGGCATGAACCGGTGCTTCTTCCTCGTGCTCGCTGTGTCTGCTTTGTGTTCTCGTGCCGGCCGACCGGCAATCCGGCCTTCCGTCCCCCGCGGTCGGGCGTGTCGCGCCCCGAACGCTCCGCGGAGCGGGCCGGGGAAGCCCGTCCAGATCGTTCGAGGGAGGCCCGCGTCGGGGCGTTCGCCAGCACTATCGGCTAGTACCGGTGACCGTCAGGCACGCGGAGCAGGCCCGACCTGCGTCGAGCCCAAGACCAAAGGGTACCCGCCCCGCTTCGAGAGGGTCAAAACGGGGTCCCCGGTCGACAGTCTTCGTTGCAGGCAGCCTGCCTGAAGAACATCGTCGTCCGCAAGCACCTACTACTTCAACAACCGCGCGCCGCCACCTCTCCCGCCGACCGGCCGCGACGGAACCGCCGCCGAGCTGGATGCATCGCAAGGCCGCAGCCGCCAGGCGCCCACTGCGCGGCGACTGCCGCTGAGCGGGATGGATGGCAAGGCCGCAGGACGCGACGCGTGTTGACACACGCGAGCGTCCGAGAACGCAGCCAGCCGCCCGCTCAGCGGCAGTCAGCGGAAGTCGCGACCGAAGTCGTAGTCGTCAAGCGGAACGGCCGCACCGGTGCCTGCGCCGAACACGTCGGGCGCGTAGTACCCGTCGTCGTAGCTCGGCAGGGCGTAGGCGGCCGCGCGGGCCTCCTCGGTGGGCTGCACCTGGATGTTGCGGTAGCGGTTGATCCCGGTCCCGGCAGGGATCAGCTTGCCGATGATGACGTTCTCCTTCAGCCCGACCAGCTGGTCGCGCTTCCCGTTGATCGCCGCATCGGTGAGGATCCGCGTGGTCTCCTGGAACGACGCCGCGGACAGCCACGACTCCGTCGCCAGCGAGGCCTTGGTGATCCCCATCAGCACCGGACGGCCCGAGGCCGGCTCGCCACCCTCGGCGACGACCCGCCGGTTCACCGACTCGAAGTCGGCCCGGTCGATCAGGCCACCGGGCAGGAACTCCGTGGAGCCCGAGTCGATGATGGTCACCCGGCGGAGCATCTGCCGGACGATCACCTCGACGTGCTTGTCGTGGATGTCCACGCTCTGCGTGCGGTACACCTTCTGCACCTCACGCACCAGGTGCAGCTGCACCTCGCGCGGGCCCATGACTCGCAGCACCTCGTGCGGGTCGGCCGTGCCTTCCAGCATCAGCTGACCCACGTACACGTGGTCGCCGTCGGCGAGCGGACGCTCCTCGCCGTCGACGGTGGTCATCGCCAGCCACTGCCGCTTGGACAGCTTCTCGTAGACGATCTCCTCGGCCCCGTCGTCGGGGATCAGCGTGATCTTCCAGAACTTCTCGCTGTCCTCGATGCGGATCCGGCCGTCGACGTCGGCGATGGGCGCCTTGCCGCGGGGCACGCGTGCCTCGAAGAGCTCCTGCACACGCGGCAGGCCCGTCGTGATGTCGTCCCCGGCAACCCCGCCGGTGTGGAAGGTACGCATCGTGAGCTGGGTACCCGGCTCACCGATCGACTGCGCCGCCACGATGCCGACCGCCTCGCCGACGTCCACCAGCTTGCCGGTGGCCATCGAGCGGCCGTAGCACATCGCGCAGATGCCGGTACCCGAAGCGCAGGTCAGCGGGCTGCGGACCTTGATGCTCTCGATGCCGGCCTCGACCAGGGCGATCAGCGCCGGGTCACCGAGGTCGTCGCCACGGGCGACGATCAGGGTGCCGTCCGGACCCTTGACGTCCTCTGCAGAGCAGCGGGCGTAGATGCTGGTCCGGATGTGGCGGTGCGTCAGCACCGAATCGTCCGAGCCGATCTCCGTCACCGGCATGGAGACGCTGCGCTCGGTGCCGCAGTCGACCTCGCGGACGATCACGTCCTGCGAGACGTCCACCAGTCGCCGGGTCAGGTACCCGGAGTCCGCCGTCCGCAGCGCGGTGTCGGCGAGACCCTTGCGGGTGCCGTGCGTGGAGATGAAGTACTCCAGCACCGACAGGCCCTCACGGAAGTTGGCCTTGATCGGACGGGGGATGTACTCGCCCTTGGGGTTGGCCACCAGACCACGCATACCGGCGAGCTGCCGGACCTGGGTCATGTTGCCCGCCGCGCCCGACCGGACGATCAGCGGGATGGGGTTGTCCTCGGGGAAGTTCTCCTCCATGGCCTTGGCCACCTCTTCGGAGGCCTTGTTCCAGATCTTGACCATCTCGTCGTTGCGCTCTTTGTGCGACAGGGCGCCGCGCTGGTAGCGCTTGTTGACCTGCTCGGCCTTGGCCTCGAAGCCGTCGAGGATCTCCTGCTTGTTGGGCGGGACCACGACATCGTCGATCGCCAGGGTCACCCCGGAGCGGGTGGCCCAGTAGAAGCCGGCGTCCTTGAGCCGGTCCAGCGTCTGCGCGACCTCGGTCATCGAGTACCGCTCGGCCAGGTCGTTGATGATCCCGGCCTGACGCTTCTTGGGCAGCGCGTCGTTGATGAACGCGTAGTCCGCCGGCAGCAGCTCGTTGAACAGCACCCGGCCCAACGTGGTGTCGGCCAGCCACGGCTCGCCCGGCTGCCAGCCGCGCTCGGCGAGCTCGACCTGGACGTCCTCGGGCGGCACGACGCCGGTCAGCCGGATCTTCACCGGAGCCTGCAGGTCGAGCACGCCACGGTCGTAGGCCATGATCGCCTCGGCCGGCGAGGAGAATGCCTGGCCCTCGCCCTTCTTGGCGCCGTCACGCAGCCGGGTCAGGTGGTACAGCCCGGTGACCATGTCCAGTCGAGGCATGGCCAGCGGCCGCCCGGACGCCGGCGAGAGGATGTTGTTGCTCGACAGCATCAGGATGCGGGCCTCGGCCTGCGCCTCGGCCGACAGCGGCAGGTGCACCGCCATCTGGTCACCGTCGAAGTCGGCGTTGAACGCCTCACACACCAGCGGGTGCAGCTGGATCGCCTTGCCCTCCACCAGCTGCGGCTCGAAGGCCTGGATACCCAGCCGGTGCAGCGTCGGCGCCCGGTTGAGCAGCACCGGGTGCTCGGCGATGACCTCTTCCAGCACGTCCCACACCTGCGGGCGGCCACGCTCGACCATCCGCTTGGCGGACTTGATGTTCTGTGCGTGGTTGAGGTCGACCAGCCGCTTCATCACGAACGGCTTGAACAGCTCCAGCGCCATCTGCTTGGGCAGGCCGCACTGGTGCAGCTTGAGCTGCGGGCCGACCACGATGACCGAACGGCCAGAGTAGTCGACACGCTTGCCGAGCAGGTTCTGGCGGAACCGGCCCTGCTTGCCCTTGAGCAGGTCGGACAGCGACTTGAGCGGGCGGTTGCCCGGTCCGGTGACCGGACGGCCACGGCGGCCGTTGTCGAACAGCGCGTCGACGGCCTCCTGCAGCATCCGCTTCTCGTTGTTGACGATGATCTCGGGCGCGCCGAGGTCGATGAGCCGCTTGAGCCGGTTGTTCCGGTTGATCACTCGGCGGTACAGGTCGTTGAGGTCGGAGGTCGCGAAGCGGCCACCGTCGAGCTGCACCATCGGCCGCAGGTCCGGCGGGATCACCGGCACGCAGTCCAGCACCATGCCCAGCGGGCTGTTGCGGGTGGCCTGGAACGCGGCCACCACCTTGAGCCGCTTGAGCGCCCGCAGCTTCTTCTGACCCTTGCCGCTGCGGATCGTCTCGCGCAGGTTGTCGGCCTCGGCGTCGATGTCGAAGCCCTGGAGCAGCTTCTGGATCGCCTCGGCACCCATCGCGCCGGTGAAGTAGTCGCCGTAGCGGTCGTAGAGCTCGCGGTAGAGGCCCTCGTCGGCGATGAGCTGCTGGACGTCCAGCTTGACGAAGGTCGTCCAGATCTCCTCGAGACGGTCGAGCTCGCGCTGCGCACGGTCGCGCAGCTGGCGCATCTCGCGCTCGCCGCCCTCCTTGACCTTGCGACGGACGTCGCTCTTGGCACCCTCGGCCTCGAGCTCGGCGAGGTCGGCCTCCAACTTCTGGGCCCGCTCCTCCATGTCCGCGTCACGCCGCTGCTCGACCCGCTTACGCTCGACGTTGATCTCGTTCTCAAGCGTGCTCAGGTCGTTGTGGCGCTGCTCGGTGTTGACCGCGGTGATGACGTATGCCGCGAAGTAGATGATCTTTTCGAGATCCTTCGGAGCCAGGTCGAGCAGGTACCCGAGCCGGCTGGGCACACCCTTGAAGTACCAGATGTGCGTGACCGGAGCGGCCAGCTCGATGTGACCCATCCGCTCGCGACGCACCTTGGCGCGGGTTACCTCCACGCCGCAGCGCTCGCAGATGATCCCCTTGAAGCGCACCCGCTTGTACTTGCCGCAGTAGCACTCCCAGTCCCGGGTGGGACCGAAGATCTTCTCGCAGAACAGCCCGTCCTTTTCCGGCTTCAGGGTCCGGTAGTTGATCGTCTCGGGCTTCTTGACCTCACCGAACGACCACTGCCGAATGTCCTCGGCAGTGGCCAGCCCGATGCGTAGCTCGTCGAAGAAATTGACGTCGAGCACGTAGTGTCCTCAATCCTCTTCAGTAGCAGCTAGTTCACTCAGCTAGTTCACTACGTCGTCGACCGACGGTGACTCATCGCGGGACAGGTTGATACCGAGGTTGGCCGCAGCCCGTTCAAGGTCCTCGTCGTCGGTGTCGCGCATCTCGATCGCCGCTCCGTCGGAGGACAGAACCTCGACGTTCAGGCACAGAGACTGCAGCTCCTTGAGCAACACCTTGAACGATTCGGGGATTCCCGGCTCCGGGATGTTCTCCCCCTTGACGATCGCCTCGTACACCTTGACCCGTCCAAGCACGTCGTCGGACTTGATCGTCAGCAGCTCCTGCAACGTGTATGCCGCGCCGTAGGCCTGCATGGCCCAGCACTCCATCTCGCCGAAGCGCTGGCCACCGAACTGCGCCTTACCGCCCAGCGGCTGCTGCGTGATCATCGAGTACGGCCCGGTCGAGCGAGCGTGGATCTTGTCGTCGACCAGGTGCAGCAGCTTGAGGATGTACATGTAGCCCACTGCCACCGGGTACGGGTACGGCTCACCGGAGCGGCCGTCGTGGAGCTGGGCCTTGCCGTTGGCGCCGACCATTCGCTCGCCGTCGCGGTTGGGCAGGGTGACCCCCAGCAGCCCGGTGATCTCGTCCTCCTTGGCACCGTCGAAGACCGGTGTGGCCGTGTTGGTACCGGCCGGGGCCTCCATCAGGTCCTCGGGGAAGCGCTCGGCCCAATCCGGAGTGCCCTCGACCTTCCAGCCGCTCCTGGCGATCCATCCGAGGTGGGTCTCCAGGATCTGGCCGATGTTCATCCGGCGGGGCACACCGTGGGTGTTCAGCACGATGTCCACCGGCGTGCCGTCGGGCATGAACGGCATGTCCTCGACGGGCAGGATCTTGCCGATCACGCCCTTGTTGCCGTGCCGCCCGGCGAGCTTGTCGCCGTCGGAGATCTTGCGCTTCTGCGCCACGTACACCCGGACCAGCTCGTTGACGCCCGGCGGCAGCTCGTCCTCGTCGTCCCGGCTGAACACCCGGATGCCGATGACCTTGCCGTTCTCGCCGTGCGGAACCTTGAGGCTGGTGTCGCGGACCTCGCGGGCCTTCTCACCGAAGATCGCCCGCAGCAGCCGCTCCTCCGGCGTCAGCTCGGTCTCGCCCTTGGGCGTGACCTTGCCGACCAGGATGTCGCCTGGCTGCACCTCGGCACCGATCCGAATGATCCCGCGCTCGTCGAGGTCCGCGAGGACCTCCTCGGAGACGTTCGGGATGTCCCGGGTGATCTCCTCGGCACCGAGCTTGGTGTCGCGGGCGTCGATCTCGTGCTCCTCGATGTGGATCGAGGTGAGCACGTCGTCCTGCACCAGGCGCTGGCTCAGGATGATCGCGTCCTCGTAGTTGTGACCCTCCCACGGCATGATCGCCACGAGCAGGTTCTTGCCGAGCGCCATCTCACCGTCATCGGTGCACGGCCCGTCGGCGATCACCTGGCCGACCTCCACCCGGTCGCCTTCGGCGACGACAGGCTTCTGGTTGGTGCAGGTGCCCTGGTTGGAGCGACGGAACTTGTGCAGCCGGTAGGTGCGGCGGCTGGCGTCGTCGGCCATCACGGTGATGAAGTCGGCGCACAGCTCCTCGACCACACCGGCCTTCTCGGCCACCACGACGTCGCCGGCGTCCACCGCGGCGCGCAGCTCCATGCCGGTGCCCACGAGCGGCGACTCGCTGCGCAGCAGCGGAACCGCCTGACGCTGCATGTTCGCACCCATCAGGGCGCGGTTCGCGTCGTCGTGCTCGAGGAACGGGATCATCGCCGTCGCGACCGAAACCATCTGCCGCGGCGAGACGTCCATATAGTCCACGCCGGTCGGCGGGATGTAGTCGACCTCGCCACCCTTGCGCCGCACCAGCACCCGGTCCTCGGCGAAGTGACCGTCGTCCTTCAGCGGAGCGTTGGCCTGCGCGATGACGTGCCGGTCCTCCTCGTCCGCGGTCAGGTAGTCGATCTGCTCGGTGACCGTGCCCTCGGTGACCTTGCGGTACGGCGTCTGGATGAAGCCGAACGGGTTGACCCGCGCGAAGGTCGACAACGAGCCGATCAGGCCGATGTTCGGGCCCTCCGGGGTCTCGATCGGGCACATCCGGCCGTAGTGGCTGGTGTGCACGTCGCGGACCTCGAAGCCGGCGCGCTCGCGGGACAGGCCGCCAGGCCCGAGGGCCGAGAGCCGCCGCTTGTGCGTCAGCCCGGCCAGCGGGTTGGTCTGGTCCATGAACTGCGAGAGCTGGCTGGTGCCGAAGAACTCCTTGATCGCGGCCACGACCGGCCGGATGTTGATCAGGGTCTGCGGCGTGATCGCCTCGACGTCCTGAGTCGTCATCCGCTCGCGAACCACCCGCTCCATGCGCGACAGGCCGACCCGGATCTGGTTCTGGATCAGCTCGCCGACGGTGCGCAGGCGACGGTTGCCGAAGTGGTCGATGTCGTCGGTCTCGACGGGGACCTCGGCCGCGTTCTCGCCCTCGCCCACCGCCATCGTGGCCTCACCGGCGTGCAGCCGTACGAGGTACTCGATGGTGGTGACGATGTCGTCCTCACGAAGCGTGCCGTTGACCGTCGGCGCCGAGAGGCCGAGCTTCTTGTTGACCTTGTAACGACCGACCTTGGCCAGGTCGTAGCGCTTCTCCTTGAAGAACAGGTTCTCCAGCAGGGTCTGCGCGCTCTCCTTGGTGGGGGGCTCGCCCGGCCGCAGCTTGCGGTAGATGTCCAGCAGGGCCTCGTCCTGCCCTGCGGTGTGGTCCTTCTCCAGGGTGGTGAGCATGGTCTCGGAGAAGGCGAACCGCTGCTGGATCTGCTCGGTGCTCCAGCCCAGTGCCTTGAGCAGCACGGTCACCGGCTGACGGCGCTTGCGGTCGATGCGCACACCGACGGTGTCGCGCTTGTCGACGTCGAACTCGAGCCACGCACCGCGGCTCGGGATGATCTTGACGCTGTAGACGTCCTTATCGGTGGTCTTGTCGACGTTGTGGTCGAAGTAGACCCCTGGGGACCGCCCCAGCTGGGACACCACGACACGCTCGGTGCCGTTGATGATGAAGGTGCCCTTGTCGGTCATCATCGGGAAGTCACCCATGAACACCGTCTGGCTCTTGATCTCGCCAGTGGTGTTGTTGGTGAACTCCGCGGTGACGAACAACGGCGCCGCGTAGGTCATGTCCTTGTCCTTGCACTCCTCGACCGGGGCCTTGACCTCGTCGAAGCGTGGGTCGGAGAAAGACAGTGACATCGAGCCCGAGAAGTCCTCGATCGGAGAGATCTCGGCGAGAACCTCGTCGAGACCGCCGATCGGCGCCTCGTCGCCGGCGTCTATCCGGCGCTGGAACCACGCGGGGTTGCCGACGAGCCACTCGAAGGACTGGATCTGCAGATCAAGCAGGTCCGGGACCTCAAGCGGCTCGTGGATCTTCGCGAAGGAGACTCGAGCAGGGGCTCCTGGGAGCCTTGCGATGGATGCGGTCTTAGCGGGGCGGGTCTTGGTGGCACGGGAGACTGCCAAGATGCGTCCTTCCGAGAACTAACGCTGGCTAGGCGCTCTCGTTAGGTGGATGCCGCCCAGCCCGGGTACCCTCTGACACGATCGCCCGGGCGGGAGGTCCGGGCGGGAGCTTTCGTGTCTAGCCTGGTCTCGGTTAGGACGGCACGACACCGTCTGTTGTTAGCGCGCAACCGTTGACCTGAGTCTCGTCACCGTGAGCGGTTTGAGTCCGAGCACGGCGCGCCAAATCAGGACGAAGGCAGCGCAAAGAAGCAGTCTAGCTGCAGATGCAGCCGCTGTCGAGAGTGGTCGCAACCACCGACCATCGCACGTAAAGAGTGACCCGCGGAGCGCACTGAGTCAAGACTCTGGACGCGGTAAGTGGTCTCCTAGAACGGATGACCGGCCCGTTTCGGCTGCGCACCGTGACCGCAACCAGCGCCGCCACCCGTTGACCGTCTACCGCTCGGCGGTTGTGGGCCCGCTGGCCGACGCCGAGCCGACGGATTTCGTACCGCTGGTCCCGTGCGCGCCGTGCGCTGGGCGCAGCCGGTGTTCAGGACCAGCCGGGTGCAGACGTAGCGAGAGGCGGGCCCCGGTGGGACCCGCCTCTCGCGATGAAGCGTTGAGCCTGTGCTCAGGCCAGGCTGACGCTGGCGCCGGCCTCTTCGAGCTTGGCCTTGGCGGCGTCGGCCGCGTCCTTCGGCACGTTCTCCAGGACGGGCTTGGGAGCTGCCTCGACCAGGTCCTTGGCCTCCTTGAGGCCCAGTCCGGAGACGAGCTCGCGGACCACCTTGATGACCTGGATCTTCTTCTCGCCTGCGGCCTCGAGGACCACGTTGAACTCGTCCTTCTCCTCCGCGACGGGTGCGGCGCCGTCGCCCGCACCGGGAGCGGCCGCGACCGCGACGGGCGCGGCGGCGGTCACGTCGAAGGTCTCCTCGAACATCTTCACGAACTCCGAGAGCTCGAGCAGCGTCATCTCCTTGAACGCGTCGAGCAGCTCTTCGGTCGTCATCTTCTTCGCCATGGCGGCGGTGTCCTTTCCAGAACGCGGGTGGGGTGGATCAGCTCTCGGCGCTTGCGGCCTCGGGCTCGGGCTCGCTTGCGGCCTCGGTCTCGGCTGCGGCCTCGGTCGTGGTGCCGCCCTCGGCTGTGCGCTTGTCGGCAAGTGCCGCGGCCAGTCGTGCCACCTGCGAGGCAGGGGCAGCGAACAGGCCGGCGGCCTTGGCGAGGTTGCCCATCATCGCGCCGGCCAGCTTGGCCAGCAGGACCTCGCGTGACTCGAGGTCGGCGAGCCGGTTGACCTCATCGACGGTCAGCGGGCGGCCGTCCATGATGCCGCCCTTGATCACGAGCGACTTGTGGACCTTGGCGAAGTTGCGCAGTGCCTTGGCCGCGTCGACGGCCTCGCCGGTGACGAAGGCGATCGCCGTCGGTCCGACCAGCAGGTCGTCGAGCCCGGTGACGCCTGCGTCCGCAGCCGCCCGCCTGACCAGGGTGTTCTTCGCAACCTGGTACGTGGCGGCCGGCGTGAGTGCACGGCGCAGCTCCTTGAGCTGCGAGACGGTGAGACCGCGGAACTCGGTGACGACCGAGGCGTTGGCACCGCGGAACCGCTCCGCGATCTCCTCGACGGCAGCCACCTTGTCTGGTCGTGCCATATACGGGCCTCCTTGAGTAGGTCTCCACGAAGGCCTGACAAGAAAAACGCCCCGGCGCAGGCGCACGGGGCAGGCCCACCGCCGACGAGCGGCAAGGGCGCTTCCGTCCTCCTGCGCGGGCCGCCCGGCTTGCGGGCCTTCGTCCAGCCACCCACGTTCGAGTGGTAGAGACCAACGGTCTTCGGTGGAACTAGACACAGCCTAGTTGATGCCGGGCAATGATCGTCGGGTGGTCCATACTCCCGCGATGAACGACGTGTGGATCAACGTCCAGATGTGGACGGCGTTTCGGGGGAACTTCCACCCGTTCCTCGAGATCGAGTGCGACGTGCCCGATGCCGGGCCGGCCGCGGATGACGTCCACGCCTGGCGCGAACGCGCCATGGCCACGCTGACCCGGGTGGCCAGGGCCGACGGCTGGCAGTCTGGGCGCTACCACTACACCGCCGAGCGCCGCGACCCCGATGGGCGCGTGCTGGAGGTCTTCGTGCAGGGCGTCCTGGACATGGAGACATCCGACAGCGTTTGAGACGAGGGCAGGAGAGCGCATGCCGGGGCCGCTGACCGGTCTGCGGGTAGTCGAACTGGCCGGGATCGGGCCGGGCCCGCACGCCGCGATGATCCTCGCCGACCTCGGCGCCGACGTCGTCCGCGTACACCGCCCGGACGCCGGTCCGCTGGAAAGCCCGGGCGAGGCCGACGCGATGCTGCGCGGCCGCAGGCTCGTGGCCGTCGACCTCAAACAGCCCACCGGGCGGGAGCTCGTGCTGCGGCTGGCAGGCAAGGCGGACGTGGTGATCGAAGGCAATCGGCCCGGCGTGGCTGAGCGGCTCGGCGTCGGGCCCGCGGACTGCCGGGCTCGCAACCCGCGGCTGGTCTACGGACAGGTCACCGGCTGGGGCCAGGACGGGCCGCTGGCCCAGCGCGCCGGGCATGACATCAACTACATCGCGCTCTCCGGGGCACTGCACGCGATCGGCCGCCCCGGCGAGCGGCCGGTACCGCCGCTGAACCTGGTCGCCGACTTCGGCGGCGGCTCGATGCTGCTCGTGGTCGGGGTGCTCGCCGCGTTGTGGGAGCGGGAGCGCTCCGGGCTGGGACAGGTGGTGGACGCCGCGATGGTCGACGGCAGCAGCCTGCTGCTGCAGCTGTTCTGGTCGCTGCTCGGTCAGGGCCGCTGGACCGACGAACCCGGGGTGAACCTGCTCGACGGCGGCGCCCCGTTCTACGACACCTATGCCTGCGCGGACGGCCGCCACGTCGCCGTCGGTGCGCTCGAACCGCGGTTCTACTCCGCCCTGCTGGCCGGGCTGGGGCTCGCGGAGGAGCAGCTCCCAGGGCAGTACGACCGCGACGGCTGGCCGCAGCTGCGCGAGCGGTTCACCGAGCGCTTCGCCAGCCGCACCCGCGACGAGTGGGCCGCCGCCTTCGGCGACACCGACGCGTGCGTCACGCCCGTGCTGAGCCTCGGCGAGGTGGCGACGCACCCACACGTCCGCGCGCGGGACACGGTCGTCGAGGTGGACGGGCTCCGGCAGGCGGCGCCGGCACCGCGGTTCTCCCGCTCGGCCACCGAGGTCCCGCCGACCGTCACGGCGGACACCGACGTCGCCGACGTGCTCGCGGATTGGTCCGCCTAGCCGCTGGAGCCCGCGGCCGCATGGACCTAACGTGGCGGGCATGGCGGGGTTCCTGGATGTGGACGACGCTTCGGCCGATCCAGGCACCCGCCGGTTCAGCCTCCCCGCGGAGCACGTGGGCGTGCTGGCGGACCCGGTTGATCCCGCATACGTCGGGCCGTTCGCCGACCTGGTGGTTGGCGTCGCCGGTGTCATGCCTGAGGTCGTCGAGGCCTATCGCACCGGGGTTGGCGTGCCGTACCAGCACTACGCGGACCTTTCCGCGATGGGCAAGGAGCGATCAACCGGCCGGCGTCCACCCACGAGCTCGCCGGGTGGATCCGCGCCGCGCCAGACTTGCATGCCCGGCTGTCGGCCGAGCCGCCCGCCCAGGTGGTCGACCTGGGTTGCGGCCAGGGCTTCTCGACGATCGCGCTCGCCCGCGCGTACCCGAAGGCGCAGGTCGTCGGGATCGACAACGACGAGGCGTCGGTCGCCGACGCACGGCGGCTCGCCGAGGAGGAGCCGGACCTGGGGAACGTCGCCTACGCCCTGAGTGACGCCAGCGAGCTCGCCACGTCAGGACCGTACGACCTGATCTGCGTGGTTCGAGGAGTTGCACGACATGGCACATCCGGCGGAGGTGCTCGCCGCGGCGCGTGCGGCGCTGGCAGAGGACGGCGCGGTGCTGGTCGCCGATGAACGGGTCGCCGAGCAGTTCAGCGCACCCGGCGACCCCGTCGAGCGGATCATGTACGGCTGGAGCGTGCGCCACCGCCTGCCGGCGAGCCGGGTCGAGGCCGACTCCGCCGCGCTCGGGACCGCGCTGCGGCCGTCCACGGTGCGCGACCTTGGCGCCAAGGCAGGCTTCGGACAGGTCGAGGTGCTGCCGATCGAGAACGAGTTCTTCCGCTTCTACCTGCTCCGGCGCTAGGCGTTCTGCGCGCCGGCCTCGTCGCTGAGCAGGTTCTTCGTGCGGGCCGGGTCGACCGGGATGCCAGGGCCCATGGTCGTCGAGACGGTGATCTTCTTGACGTAGCGGCCCTTCGCGGCCGACGGCTTGACCCGCAGGATCTCGTCGAGCGCCGCGCCGTAGTTCTCGACCAGCTTGTCGGTGTCGAACGAGGCCTTGCCGATCACCATGTGCAGGTTCGAGTGCTTGTCGACCCGGAAGTTGACCTTGCCGCCCTTGATGTCGGAAACCGCCTTGGCGACGTCGGTCGTCACGGTTCCGGTCTTCGGGTTCGGCATCAGGCCACGCGGGCCGAGGATCCGGGCGATCCGGCCGACCTTGGCCATCTGGTCCGGAGTGGCGATGGCGGCGTCGAAGTCAAGCCAACCGCCCTGGATGCGCTCGATGAGGTCCTCGGAGCCGACCTCGTCGGCGCCGGCGACCTGCGCCTCGTTCGCCTTGTCGCCGGAGGCGAAGACGATCACGCGTGCGGTCTTGCCCGTGCCGTGCGGCAGGTTGACCGTGCCGCGGACCATCTGGTCGGCCTTGCGGGGGTCGACGCCGAGGCTCATCGCGACCTCCACCGTCGCGTCCATCTTCGCGGTGGAGGTCTGCTTGGCCAGGCCGGCTGCCTCGAGCGGGCTGTACAGCCGCTCACGGTCGATCAGCTCGGCGGACTTGCGGTAGTTCTTGCTGCGCTTCACTGCTCTGTCCCCATCTCTGCTGAGTGTCAGCCTGAGTTCAGTCGTGGTGACGAGCCGCGCTCGGCTCTCCCACTGGGTTGTCTCGGTCAGTCCTTGACCGTGATGCCCATCGACCGGGCGGTGCCGGCGATGATCTTGGCAGCCTGGTCGATGTCGTTGGCGTTGAGGTCGGACATCTTGGTGGTGGCGATGTCGCGCACCTGGTCCATCGTCACGCTGGCGACCTTGATCCGGTGTGGCTCGCCGCTGCCCTTGTCCACCCCTGCCACCTTGAGCAGCAGCTTGGCCGCCGGCGGCGTCTTGAGCACGAAGTCGAAGCTGCGGTCCTCGTAGACCGAGATCTCGACCGGCACGACGTTGCCCCGCTGCGACTCGGTCGCGGCGTTGTAGGCCTTGCAGAACTCCATGATGTTCACGCCGTGCTGGCCCAGTGCGGGACCGACGGGCGGGGCAGGGTTGGCCGCCCCGGCCGCGATCTGCAACTTGATGACCGCGGCCAGCTTTCTCTTCCTGGGAGGCATTCTCGTTCTTCTCTACTTGTTGGGACTCAGAGCTTGGAGACCTGGCTGAAGCCGAGCTCCACCGGGGTCTCGCGACCGAAGATCGAGACCAGCACCTTGAGCTTCTGGCCGTCGATGTTCACTTCGCTGATTGTGGCCGGCAGTGTGGCGAACGGCCCGTCCATGACCGTCACCGACTCGCCGACCTCGAAGTCAACCTCAACTGGTGCCTTACCCATTCCCGTCGCGCCGGCCTTGCCTGCGGCAGCGCTCTGGCGCGGCTGCTCGGGCTTGGGCAGCAGGAACTTGACGACGTCGTCCAGCGTCAGCGGAGACGGCCGTGAGGTGGCGCCGACGAAACCGGTGACGCCAGGGGTGTTGCGCACCGCGCTCCATGAGGCGTCGTTGAGGTCCATCCGGACCAGGATGTAGCCGGGCAGCACCTTGCGCTGCACCTGCTTGCGCTGGCCGTTCTTGATCTCGGTGACCTCTTCGGTGGGCACCTCGACCTGGAAGATGAAGTCCTCGACGTCCAGGGTCTGTACCCGCGTCTCGAGGTTCGCCTTCACCTTGTTCTCGTAGCCGGCATAGGAGTGCACGACGTACCACTCGCCGGGAGCCCGGCGAAGTTGCTCGCGCAGCTCCTCAGCCGGGTCGGGCGCCTGCTCCTCAGCCGGAGCGGCGTCGGCGTCGGTGTCCATGTCTGCGGCAGCCGTGCCCTCGGCAGGCTCTGCTGCGTCGTCGTCGGCGTCCGCGACGACGTCAGCGCCGTCCACGACATCGGCGTCGTCATCGGTCGGCGCGTCGGCGACGTCCGTTGCGTCGGCTGTGGGTTCCGCGGCGGGACCGGCCTCCTCGATCAGGTCGGTCTCACCGTCATGGGAGGTCACTAGCTTCTCTCTTCCTTTCAGACTTCGCTGGAGGGCTGGATCAGCCGAACAGGGAGAAGACGCCCCTGGCGAACACGGCGTCGAGCGCGAACACGAGCGCCACCATGAAGATCACGAAGATCAGCACGACGATCGTGTAGGTGACGAGCTCCTTGCGCGTCGGCCAGATGACCTTGCGAAGCTCGGCCACGACCTCCCGAAGGAACCGGTTCAACCGTTGCAGCATCGAGCCGCGAGTGGCCCTGCCGTCGCGGCCGGGCGTCGCCCGGCCTTTGCCGACGTCACGCTGGTCGGTCACGCCCCTATCCTCCAACTTCGTCCTCGGTGTGGCAGGGGTGACAGGACTTGAACCTGCAACCTGCGGTTTTGGAGACCGCTGCTCTGCCAGTTGAGCTACACCCCTAGGCCGGCCGCCCTGATCACGTGGGTGGCACGCACGCGGCGCATCCAGCGGATCGAGTGTACGTGTAAGGCCAAGTCCAAGGCCAAGCGCCTTGGCGCGCCGCGAAACCGCGGTGCCGGCGCGTACGCGGTGCGCGAGGATTGCGCCATGGCCTCCCCCACCCACCCCGCGGCCCCCGTCCGCGCCCGCCATCGGATCTCGGCCCGAGTCGGCGGCATCGCCGAGTCCGCCACCCTCGCCGTGGACGCCAAGGCCAAGGCGCTCAAGGCGTCGGGCCGGCCGGTGATCGGGTTCGGCGCGGGCGAGCCCGACTTCCCCACCCCCGAGCCGATCGTCGCGGCCGCCGAGGCCGCCTGCCGCGACCCCCGCAACCACCGCTACACGCCGGCTGCCGGGCTGCCCGAGCTGCGCGCCGCGATCGCAGCCAAGACCGCCCGCGACTCCGGCCTAGCCGTCGAACCGGCCCAGGTGCTGGTGACCAACGGCGGCAAGCAGGCCGTGTACCAGGCGTGCGCGACGCTGGTCGACCTTGGCGACGAGGTGCTACTGCCCGCGCCGTACTGGACGACCTACCCCGAGGCCATCACGCTCGCCGGCGGCGTGCCGGTCATCGTGACGGCCGGGCCAGAGACCGGCTTCCTGCCGTCGGTGGCGGATCTGGAGGCCGCCCGCACCCCGCGGACCAAGGCGATGATCTGGTGCTCGCCGTCGAACCCGACCGGAGCCGTCGCGCCTGCTGAGCTGGTCGAGCAGATCGGGCGCTGGGCCGCCGAGCACGACGTGTGGGTGATCGCCGACGAGATCTACGAGCACCTCGTCTATGACGGGGTGCGGCAGGTGTCGATGCCGGTTGCGGTGCCGGAGCTCGCCGACCGCTGCGTGATCGTCAACGGGGTGGCGAAGACGTATGCGATGACCGGCTGGCGGGTCGGCTGGATGCTCGGGCCGCCCGACGTGATCAAGGCGGCGACCAACCTGCAGTCGCACCTGTGCTCCAACGTCTGCAACATCGCGCAGCAGGCGGCGCTGGCGGCTGTTTCGGGGCCGCTGGACGCAGTGGCGCAGATGCGGGAGGCCTTCGACCGGCGGCGGCGCACGATCGTCGAGCTGCTCCGCGCGATCCCGGGGGTCGAGTGTCCGGTGCCGCAGGGCGCGTTCTACGTCTACCCGTCCGTGCGGGAGCTGCTGGGGCGGGAGCTGCGCGGCAGCCGGCCGGAGACGAGCGTCGAGCTGGCCGAGCTGGTACTGGAGCACGCCGAGGTGGCGGTCGTCCCTGGCGAGGCGTTCGGGACTCCCGGCTACTTTCGGCTGTCCTACGCGCTTGGCGACGACGACCTGCGTGCCGGGGTCGAGCGGATGGCCGCGCTGCTCAGCGAGGTCCGGTAGGTCGCACAGCTCGGGCTAACTGTCGGCGGGGAGTCGGACCTCGGCGACGGCCTTACCGAGCACGGTGCGGCCCTCGCTGCTGGCGGTGATGTCGACCCGCGCGATGCGCTCACCACTCTCGTCCGGCTCCGACAGCGCGCCGATCTTGCCGGTGACCTCGAGCGTCGCCCCTGTGTCGTCGTCCGGCACCACGACGGGGCGGGTGAAGCGGGCGCTGTAGGAACGGATCGCGCCCTGGTCGCCCGTCCATGCCGTGACAAGCCGGCCGGCCACCGCCATCGTGAGCATCCCGTGCGCGATCACGTCGGGCAGCCCGACGCCGCGAGCGAAGCGCTCGCTCCAGTGGATCGGGTTGAAGTCGGTGGACGCCCCGGCGTAGCGGACGAGGTCGGCGCGGGTGAACTGCATCGTCAACGGCGCCAGCTCGTCGCCGACCGCGGGCGTCATTGCTACGCCGCCTGGGTGACGAGCGTGGCGTTGGTGGTCAACACCGCTTCACCGTCGACGGTGGCGACCTCGCAGCGCAGAGAGAGGAAGTGGCTGCCGGCCCTGGTGCGCAGGTCGTCGACGTGCAGCGTGGTCACCAGCTCGTCGCCGGCGTAGACCGGTCGTTGGAACCTGATGCCCTGGTCGCCGTGCACCATCCGGTCGAAGTCCCACCCGAAGTCGGGGTCGCCCAGCAGCTCCATCATCACAGCCATCGTGAACGAGCCGGGGAACGTCGGCGGCGCGATCAGGTCGGGATGCCCGGCGGCACGAGCGGCCGCGACGTCGTGGCAGCACGGGTCGGTCTCGCCGATCGCGCTGGCGAACTCGCGCAGCTTCTCCCGACCGACGACGTACGGCGCCGACGGCGGCAGCGCCTTCCCGACGTAGGACAGGTCGGGGCTCAACTCAACGCGTCTCGCGGTGCATGCGGTGGCAGTTGCAGTTCGGGCAGTACTTCTTCACCGAGAGCCGGTCAGGGTCGTTACGCCGGTTCTTGCGGGTGATGTAGTTGCGATGCTTGCATTCCTCGCACGCCAAGGTGATCTTGGGGCGAACGTCTGTGGCGGCCACGGGCTGCCTCCTGCTTGTCGAAGCGTCTGGATATTCGTCTTGGTGGTAGCGGTGGCCGGACTTGAACCGGCGACACAGCGATTATGAGCCGCTTGCTCTACCTGGCTGAGCTACACCGCCGTGCAGGTGGGATCGAGCCCCTTTACGGAATCGAACCGTAGACCTTCTCCTTACCATGGAGACGCTCTGCCGTCTGAGCTAAAGGGGCGGCGTAAGGCTCGCGGCGATCGGCCCACGAGCCCCGTCGATGCTACACAACCCGGCTGGGCCGACGCCCACGGGTTGGCGCTGGTGACCACCTTGTCGATCACCTGTCGGTAACGACAGAACGCAGTGATGCGATAACGGAGCGTTATCTACTTCGTGCACCCAATCAGGTGATCGCGTGCAGGATGCCGCAGCGCTCCAGGATCAAAGGCTCAACGACCACCCGACGGTCGAGCGGCATCAGCACCAGCACTGGGCTGTGATTGGTCTGGCGGTTGCGGCGACAGTCATCGTGCTCGGGGCGTGCACCTCCAACGCGTCGCAGTCGGCGTCCACCCCGACACCGACCACCTCGACGACACAGCTCGCAATCCCGAGCTCCAGCTCGACGGCTACGACGACCTCTGCGACGCCAGCTCCGGTCGGGCCAGCGGGGGTGCCTGCACCGCCGAAGCCTGCACCCCCGAAGCCGGCCCCGCCCAAACCGGCCGCGAGCTACAAGAACTGCACCGAGGCACGTGCCGCCGGTGTAACGCCGATCTATCGCGGTCAGCCGGCATATGCGAGCCACCTTGATCGGGACAACGACGGCATCGCCTGTGAGTAAGGGCCGCACGTCGAGTAAGGGCTCCCGGGTAAGGGCTGAGCGCCACACCTGACGTGATCGTCTGATGCCCTGGTGGGGGCCTCAGGACGACCGTTATCGGCATGTGGACACGGATCGCGCTCAAGCCCCGCGGCAAGCCGGCCAAGCCCCGCGACGGCGCCGCTGACCTGCTCACCCCGCGGGAGCGTTCGGTACTGGGCCTCGTCGCGACCGGCCGGACGAACCGTCAGATCGGCACGGAGCTGTTCATCAGCGAGAAGACCGTGAGCGTGCACCTCTCGCGGGTGTTGGCGAAGCTGGGGGCGACCGGCCGGACGGAGGAAGTCAGCGCCGCATGCGAACGCGGAATGTTGCGCTAAGTGGCGTGAGACGATCTGAGTAGCCCTGATAGGGTGGCGGCTAACGGGTTGGTCCATCTAGCCGATCATCCCGAGTATCCGATCCAGGCAGGTGCAGTACCGGGCTCGGACGCCCCATCCGTACGCAGCGGAATCGGTGATTGCCATGCCGTCCCACGCCATCCAGCCCGGCGCTCGCGCCCCGTTCACCCTTCCCACCAGCACCGAGCCGGGGAGACACCGCCGGCTGCGGACCCCTGGGCCATGGCTCCGCAAGGTGCTCGCGCTCGCCGCGAAGCTCGGCAGGACGGCGACGATGCTCGCCATGTTGCTGCTCACCGGTGCGGCACTGCTGCTCACGATCAACGCACCCGATGGTGGCACGACCGGCTCGGTTCCGGCCGCCAGCTACAACGACTGAGAACGGCGCGGCCGCTATGCGGCGTCGGCCCGTGGCACCGGCGCGGTCAGCACGTGGTCGACGATCCGCATGATCATCTGCTCGCCGCCGAGGCGGTAGCCGAACTCCTCCCAGGACAGCAGCTCCAGGCAGAGCAGCTCCCCGACCGGGCCGGGGTAGAGCCGGCTGGCTCGATGCGCCGCGGCGCGTAGCCGCATCTTCTCGTGATGATCCATTCGACTCGGTCCGTCCATCGGACTCACCTCCGCGTCAAACGAGCGCAATGGCACGCGCTCCGCGCTGAGGCGCTACCTCGTGTGCCTATGGTGACCCAAAACGGCCTCGATTACACACGTCCTGGCCGGGCGAGTGAGCGAAGTCTCGGGCTCAGCGTTCGTCGAGCCGGTCCGGGATCGCCAGGTGCAGCACGAAGCTGACGACGCTGACCACGATCGCGCCCCAGAACGCCGACCAGAAACCGTCCACCTCGAACGGCAGCCCGAGTCCGCTGCTGATCGCTCCGACCAGCATGAACAGCAGCGCGTTGACGACCAGCCCCACGAGGCCGAGTGTGAGGATGTAGAACGCGCAGCCGATCACCTTGATCAGCGGCTTGAGCACCGCGTTGATCACGCCGAAGATCAGTGCGACGACGACGAGCGTCCCGATGTTCGCGGCAGTGGTCGAGCCGCCGACGTTGATGCCGCCCACGATCAGCGTCGCGACCCAGACCGCCACCCCGATCACGACGATGCGGATCGCGATGGCCAGCGCGCTCATCGGCTCCTCGGCTTCAGCTCGATCACGCAGGCACCGTACCGTCGGAGGCCGGTCACGCGCGCCACCCACACGCCGGGCCACTTAGACGCCGTGCCACCTAGACCAGGGAGCAGTGATGGACGACCAGCTTCTTCAGATGCCGGAGGACTGGCAGCGGGCACTGGCGATCGTGGCCCACCCCGACGACCTGGAGTACGGAGCCGCAGCCGCGATAGCACGCTGGACCCAGCAGGGCCGTGAGATCGCCTACCTGCTCGTCACGCGCGGCGAGGCCGGCATCGACGGCGTGTCGCCGCAGGAGTCCGCGCCGCTGCGCGAGGCCGAGCAACGCGCCAGCGCCGCGCTGGTCGGCGCCGGGCCGGTGGAGTTCCTGGACCACCAGGACGGCGTGGTCGTCGAGAGCCTCGAGCTGCGCCGCGACCTCGCCAGGGCGATCCGGCGGCACCGCCCGGAGCTGGTGATCACGCTCAACCACCACGACTACTGGGGCTTCGGCGGCTGGAACACCCCGGACCACCGTGCCGTCGGCCGCGCCACGATGGACGCCGTCGCCGATGCCGGCAACCGATGGATCTTCCCGGAGCTCACCGCCGAGGGCCACGAGCCGTGGCCCGGCGTGCGCTACGTCGCGATCGCCGGCTCCCCGCAGACCAGCCACGCCGTCGACGTCACCGACACGCTCGAGGACGCCATCGCGTCGCTGGCCGCCCACCACAGCTACCTCGCGGCGTTGAGCGACAAGCCACCGCAGGACTACGCCAGGGAGTTCGTCACGATGGCCACCGGCTGGAGCGCCGAGCGCTTCGGCGGCCGACCGGCCGTGGCCTTCGAGCTGCTCACCCGGTAGCCGCGCGGGGTCACAGTCCCAGGTCGCGGCCGATGATCTCCTTCATGATCTCCGTGGTGCCGCCGTAGATGCGGGTGACGCGCGCGTCGACGAATGCCCTGGCGATCGGGTACTCGGTCATGTAGCCGTAGCCGCCGTGCAGCTGAAGGCAGCGGTCGACCACCCGTCCCTGCAGCTCTGAGCACCACCACTTGGCCTTCGCGGCGTCCTCCGCGCTGAGCTCGCCGGCGTTGCGGGCCTGCACGCAGGCGTCGACGAACGTCTGCGCGATGTCGACCTCGGTCGCGATCTCGGCCAGCACGAACCGGGAGTTCTGGAACGACCCGACGGGCTGGCCGAACGCCTTGCGCCCCTTGACGTAGTCCAGCGTCTGCTCCAGCGCGGTGCGTGCGGCCGCGACCGAGGCCACCGCGATCGACAACCGCTCCTGCGGCAGGTTGGCGACGAGCTGGCGGAAGCCGACGCCTTCCTCACCGCCGAGCAGGTTGGTCACCGGCACCCGGACATCGGCGAACGACAGCTCCGCGGTGTCCTGGGCGTGTTGGCCGAGCTTGGAGAGGTTGCGTCCCCGCTCGAACCCGGGCATCCCGCGCTCGATGATCAGCAGGCTGATGCCCCGGTGACGCTCGCTGGGGTCGGTCTTCACGGCGGTCACGACGAGGTCGGCGTTGATGCCGTTGGTGATGAACGTCTTGGCCCCGTTGACGACGTAGTGGTCGCCGTCGCGGATGGCGGTCGTGGACAGCGAGCCGAGGTCTGATCCGATGCCGGGCTCGGTCATCCCGATCGCGGTGATCAGCTCGCCGGAGGCGATGCCGGGCAGCCACCGCTGCTGCTGTTCTTCGTCGCAGTAGGACAGGAAGTACGGCAGGCAGATGTCGTTGTGCAGGGTCATGCCCAGCCCGGCCGCGCCGACGCCGCCGTACTCGATCTCCTCGGCGAGCACCATGTTGAAGCGGAAGTCGTCCACCCCGCCGCCACCGAAGCGCTCGGGCACCGCCATGCCCAGGAATCCCGCCTTGCCCGCGGTGACGAACAGGTCGCGGGGCACCAGTCCGGCCTCTTCCCACTCGGCGGCGTGCGGCACCACTTCCCGCTGCACGAACCGCCGGACGGATTCGCGGAACTCGTTGTGCTCGGTGTCGAAGAGGGTGCGCCTCATGCCTGGAGACCGTACCCGCACGTGCGCCCGGCGGCAGGGCCGTGACCGGCGCGGACGGCTCAGCCGGGCAGGTCGAACGCGGTGGGGTGCCGTGGCTCGTAGATGTCCAGTTGGCCGGCGCCGGGAACCTGAAGCGAGGCCATCAGGCCGAAGCCCGCGTCGGTGACGGCGCTGACCTCTACGCCCTTGGCGGCGAGGTCGGCGACAGTTGCCTCGATGTCGTCGCACATCAGGTAGAGGGTGTGCTGGCCGCTGCCCGGACCGGCCCATTCGCCGGTCTGGCTGGGGTGGCAGGCGAGCTCGCCGGGCGGCAACTTGAAGATCAACCAGCCGTCGCCGGCGTCCACGTTGGGAAGTTCGAGGACGTCCCGGAAGAAGGCCCTCGCGGCCTCGGCGTCTTCTGCAAAGACGATCGTGTGTGCACCTGTAATCACGCCCGCACCTCCGCTCGCAGCAGCCTAACGCCGCTGCTTGATTCCACGATCACACGATCGTGGCGCAGCGTAGCGCGCTCCTATACCGTGCGATACCAAGCGCGACAGAGCACATCGAAAGGACAACACGGTTCATGAGCGCTCCCCACCTTCCATACCGGGAGTCACCGCCACCCGGCTACCGCGCGGGGTACGCGCCGGCGCCGCTGCACGACAACGCCGGCCTCGTCTGGCCGTGGGTGTTCCTCGGCGCCGTGCTCACCCCGGTGCTGTTGTTCATGGCCTGTACGGCGGTGCTCGGCAGCGCGAGCACAACGCCCGGCGCCGCGCCCGACAAGGGCGGCGAGGCACTGTTCGGCGAAACGTTCCACTACTCCAACGGGCTGGCCGTCGTCGCGTCGGTGCCGCGGCCCTACCAGCCGCGCAACGAGTTCGAGCTCGGACGCGACCAGACCGCGGTGGCGGTGACCTTCACGGTCACCAACGCCACCGAAGAGTCGGTCAACATGGGACTGTTCCGAGCGAACGCCACCTTCGCCGGCAGCCCCGCTCCCCAGGTGGCGACCGGGGATCTCTTCCCCAACCAGGACGTCCCGTCGGCAGATCGCTGACGGTGACGCAGGCGTTCGTCGTGCCGCCGAATGCGAAGGGACCGTTCCAGGTCGCGGTGCGGCACGGGTTCAAGGAACCGATCTTCTTCAACGGGCAGCTCTAGCGGCCGTGCTGCGCTAGCTCCGGCTGTGGAGCAGGGGCTGGCCGTCCTGATCTCGCCGCTGGTGTCCGGCAGGCCGTGGAGCCGGCAGGCTAGGTTGACGCACCGACCAGTGCACATGGAGGTGCGCTGTGCCGCTGTCTCCAGAGCGAACAACGTGGAGCAC